>SKLO01000194.1 GCA_007123195.1 Verrucomicrobiales bacterium
GACACGCTCAGTTATGCCGCGTGGAGCAACGACGTGGAGGTCAACTTCCAGGCCGGCACCGCCAGCGCGATCGGTCAGGGGTTCAGCGGCATCGAGAACTTCATCGGCGGCAGCGGCAGCAACAGCTTCACCGGCCCCGATGGCGGGTTCATTTACAACCTCACTGACATCGACACCTTCGCCATCGACAGCGTGCTGTCCGCCCAGAACTTCGGCAACCTCACCGGCGGCGACGGCAGCGACACGTTCCGCTTTGGTCCGAACGGCCTGCTTACCGGCAATCTGACCGGTGGCGGCGGGGTGAACACGCTTGACTACACGGCGCTCGGTTTCGGCTCGACGGTGGTTACGAACCTGGCGAACGCGACTTCCACCGCCATTGAGGGCAACATCGGCGGTCTCACCGATTTCGTGGGTTCTTCCGCCATGAACGACCAGTTCTTCGGCGCCAATGTCGGCAGCACCTGGCAAATCACCGGACCCAACGCCTTCACCAACGGAGCGATCACAGCCACCAGCTATGAGAACCTGACCGGCGGCAGTGCCAATGATGTTTTTGTCGTGCAAACGCCCGGTTCGTTGAGCGGGGCGCTGAACGGCGGAGGCGGCGAAAACACCTTGGATTACAGCGACTACGGCACCGCGGTGGTGGTCAACCTTGGCAACGGGGCGGCAACGGCCATCGAGGGCGGCGTGATCAACGTGCAGAATTTCCAGGGCTCGCTCAACATCGACACCGTGACCGGTCCCGGTGCCGGCAGCTTTTACGACATCTTTGCCCCCGACTCGGTGGAGGTGGCGGGCATCACGGTGATTGGGTTCGAGAACCTGGTGGGTGGACCGAATTCGGACGTGTTCTTCTTCCGCTCCGGCGCCTCGCTGACCGGGTTTCTTGCCGGCGGCAGCGGAACCGGTGTCAACACACTGGACTACAGCACGTTCAACGGACCGGTGAGGACCGATTTCGCCCAGCTCACTTCGACCGGCATTGCCGGCGGGTTTTCGCAGGTCACCGATTTCATTGGCTCGCCCCAGTCCGACCGGTTTATCGGCCCGGACGCGGCCACGGTCTACAACATCACCGGACCCAACACCTTCCAGACGACATCGTTCACGGCGACCGGCTATGAGAACCTGGCCGGTGGTCCCGGAGGCGACCTGTTCCGCATGCTCACGGGCGGATCGCTGGCCGGGTTACTGGACGGGCGCGGCGGCAACGATGCGATCAATTACACTGCGTTCGGCGGGGCGGTCACGGTGAATCTTGGGACCGGCGCGGCCACCGCGCTGGGCGGGTTCAACAGCATCGAGAGCTTTGCCGCCGGCGGCGGCAACAACACCCTGATCGGCGGCAACGGCGGCGAGACCTTCAATGTGGTGGCCAACAACGCCGGCAGCGTGGCGGGCCGCGCGATTTTCTCGGGATTCCAGACCCTGGTGGGCGGCAGCGGCAACGACACCTTCAACTTCTTCAACCTCGCCACGGTCAATCTGGTCGACGGTGGCGGCGGCAGCGATGTGCTGTTCATCAACAACTCGAACTTCAACTCGGGGCGCACCTACACCATCACGTCCAACCGGGTCACGGGGCCGCGCATCTGGAACTTCGCCAACATCCAGACCCTGCGGCTGCAGCTTGGTTCGGGCAACGACATCGTGAACACCTCGACCCACGGGTTCAGCCAGATTCTCAATGGCGGTGGCGGCACCAACACGTTGAATCTGGAGGGAATTGTGCCGGGTGGCAGCGGCACGTTCAACAACGTGCAGTATTCGAATTTCCAACTGCCGGACCCGGATGGAACCATCGACCTCGGCGAGATCCTCGACCTGCAGGTGACCCAGCAACTGGCCGATCTGGGGGCGGGTGCCGACGGCCAGTTCGGCGTGGAGAACCGGTTTGCCTTCCTTGCCGACAGCGGGGCCTTCAACCAGATGCTGCTGCTCCCGGCGGCGCTGGTGACCCTCGGGGAGGACGGCGAGAGCTTCGTCATCGCGTCCGACATCGGCGATCCGGCGATCATTTTCACCGTGTTCGCCATCGACGGCAGCGGCCTGACGCCGAGCCATTTCGCCATCGCGGCCTTGGCGGAGAGCCTGAGCCCGCAAGCCAACCTCGAGCTGGCCGCGGCGATCGGCTTTGACGGCGCGATCTGGCTGACCGCGCTCGACGGTCCGTTCGCGATCGATCTCAGCGGCACCCCCGAGGATCCAGCGGTCCTGCTGCCGCTGGCCGCCCAGTTGTCTCCGGTGGCGGCCGCCGAGTTGCTGGCCGCGCTTGACCAGCCGCTTGTCCTCGGGTTGGTGGCGGCTGACGGAGCGGTGGCGATCGCCTTGCCGCCACTGTCTCCGGACGAGGCCATCGCCTTGCTGCTGGCCGCGCAGTTTGCGGCCGAGGCGGAGGCGGAACTGAGGGCGGCCCTGGGGCTGCCGGAGGACTGATGATGCCGCCGCCGTCCGCCGCGGGCAGGGATTGCCCGCCGAAGCGGCCCTGACCGACCCGATTTCCCTGACACCATCCCAACCACCCGCCGTTGCCCATGCCCGTGCCGAAAGTTCTTGTTCCCCGTCATTCCATTGCAGCCGTCTTGTTGGGCGGCCTCGCCGTCTGCTGGTGGTCGCCCGGGATGCAGGCCCAGGTGCGGCCGGTGGAGCAGGCGGAAGCCGTGCGCGCGGACGTGTTGGGCGACACCACGCCGGCCGATCGTGACGAGGTAATGCCGGACGAGGATCAACCTGATCCCAGTGCCGACCGCACCCCGCTCGGTGTGGACTTCAAGATGCTGCGTGTGATTGCGCATCAGGACGACACCGATTCCGACCCCGGGCTTGGCGAGCGGCGGATTGAGATTGATGCCGCCGTTCCGGCACCGCCCGGCCTTGAGTCGGTGCTCGAGCCGTATCTGGACGAACCGGTGTCGATGGCCGCGCTGGCCGAGCTGGCTCGCGACGTGGTGAACGCCTGGCGCGACTCCGATTACCCGCTGGTCGACGTCTACTACCCCGAGCAGAACATCACCGAGGGCAAGGTCCAGTTGGTGGTGCGCGAGGCGGTGCTGGGCGCCATCCGGGTTGATGGCGCGCGTTTCAGCGATCCCGAATACTTCCAGCGGCAGATGCGCCTTGAGGCGGGGGACCGGATCAACCGCCGGCAGGTGGAGAGCGACCTCGACTGGCTCAATGTGAATCCGATCCGGCTGGTGAACCTGATCTATGACCGGGGCGAGGCGGACGGCACCAGCGACATCGTCCTGCAGGCGGAGGAGGAGCGTGCGCTGCTCGTCTACGCCGGTCTTGCCAACACCGGCACCCGGCTCACCGGCGAGAACGAGTGGTCGGCCGGTTTGCAATGGTGGAACCCGTTCCGCCTTGAGCACGGGGTCGGCTACAATTTCACCGCCGACCTTGATTTCGAAACCCTGCAGGCACACACCCTGTTCTATCAGGCGTTTCTTCCGTGGCGCCACGAACTCCAGCTGATCGGCGCCTACGTCAACACCGACGTCGACTCGATCGGGGACGGCGTGCTGCCGGTCGGGGTGCGCGGGGAGAGCCTGCAGTTCAGCCTGGACTACCGGGTTCCGTTCGGCCGCGTGCGGTCGATGGGCAACCTGCGCCAGGCGGTGAGGCTGGGGGTGGATTACAAGCTGGTCAATTCCGACCTGCTGTTCGACCGCGTGAGCGTGTTTGAAAGCGACGTGGCGGTGCTGCAGGCGCGGGCCGGCTATGAAGCCGCATGGCAGGACCGGTTCGGTCGCACTTCGGTCAGGGTCGGCGGCACCTATTCACCGGGCAACCTGGTGGCCAACAACGACAACGAGTCGTTCCAGCAGTCGCGCGAGCGGGCAAGGGCCGAGTATTTTTATGCCAGCGGGGAGCTTGAGCGGCTGGTGGGCCTGCCGGCCGATTTCAGCCTGCGGATGCGCGCGCTCGGCCAGTGGTCGCCCCACCGGCTGACATCGACCGAGCAACTGCTGGCCGGCGGGCATCTCAGCGTGCGCGGTTTTGATGAGTATCTTGTCAGGGGAGACTCGGGCGTGGTGCTGAACGTCGAGCTGCTGACGCCGCCGGTGCCCGTGGTGCAGCGGCTTGCGGGCGGGCTGGAGGACCAGCTGCAGCTGCTGGCGTTCTACGACAGCGGCTGGCTTTGGGCGACCCGCGCCGACCCCGAGTTCGAGCCTGACATTCACATCCAGAGCGCCGGCCTTGGCCTGCGCTACCGGATGGGGCGCCATGCGCAGGCGCGGCTCGCCTACGGCTGGAACGTCGGGGATCGCGGCGTGTTGGGCGATCCCGGGGACGGCCGGCTCCACTTCGGGGTGACGATCAGTTATTGATGTCGTCCGGCCGGCGCATTCGGCCGGCCGGTGTGTCCCGGTGCGTCGAAGGCCGGGGCGCCACGCGTCACCCGCCTGCTGATGGTGGGTCGGTCAGGTCGCCGTCGTCCTGATCCGGTTCGGCCGCCGGCTCCAGCGGTTCAAACCGGTGGATGCGGTCGTAGTCCGGCTGCAAGGTCCCGTCGGCGGCCACTTGCAGCGGCACCAGCGCGACCGCTTCCATCAGCCACTTCTCGCCCATGCGGCGGGTGGCGTCGTGGGATTGCACGGTGAGCAGCATGAAGGGCGAGGTCATCGACAGGTCGCCGAGGTCGCCGGCAAAGCGCACCAGCGGGGCGCGGTTGCTGGTGCGGTCCGGGTCCGGCAGGCGCGGCCGGACCACGGTGGTGGCGACCTCCTGGCGGTCGAACGCGCGCGAGTAATGGCCGATTTCCTCGTTGGGCCGCAGCCGGCATTGGTGGTCTGTCAGGATCACCAGCCTGGCCACGGTCCCGGGCGGCGATCCGGTGGCGGCCAGCACCTCGTCGGCGAGGTTCTGGTGCCAGCTGTAGGGCAGGGACCTCGGGCCGTTCAGTTGGCGCAGGCCAAGCACGGCTGCGGAGCTGACCAGCCAGGCCAGTGTGGCCAGCATCACCGCCGCGGCGGCGGCCGTGATCCGCGGTGCGCCGTTGGCCGGCCACGGCACCGGTGATTCCGGCTTGTGCCTGCGCGTGAACCTTCCCGGAAGGGCGCTGCCGGCCAGCAGCAGGCGGGTATGGGCGGCCATCCACAGCCCCAGTTGGAGCCAGTCAAAAAACAGCCACCCTCGCCGCGGCATGAGGTTGCCGGTCAGGGCGTTCATCGCCACCACGGTCACCGCGGTGGCCGCCAGCAGGGCCAGCGGCAGCCAGTTGCGCCCGCGCCCAAGCACCAGCAGCAACAGCCACGAGGCCGGCACAAGGGTGATGGTGGGCAGGGAATGACTCCAATGGGCCAGCCAGGCGACGGCGGGCCAGAGCAGCAACGGCCACAGGGTCCGGCGTCGCCAGGCCAGAGCCGCCGCCATGGCGAGCAGGGCCGCGATGGCAAGTCCGACCGGCGCAGGGTCGAGCCGCTCGATGGATGCGATGAATCCGAGCCCGTTGTCCCACATGAGGCGGGCGTAGGCCAGCGGGTCCTCCTTGACGGTCTCGACGAATCTTTGCATGAAAAAGGCGTCGCGTTCCGGGCTGTAGTCGTCGAAGCCGGCGGCGCTGGCCTCGGCGAACATGACCGGACCCCAGGTGCCGTCCGTGGTCACCGCGCCATACAGCAGTCCGGCCGAATTGCTGGAGAAGCTGAAGCTGCCGGTGATCTTTTGTTGGAACGCCATCCACGGGAGGTAGACCGCCGTGACCGCGATGGTCAGGACCACCGTGGCCCGCAGTTGCCGCCACCAGCCCTGGCCGCGCCAGGCGCGCCAGTCGTGGGCCAGCGCCACCAGCGCGTAGAGCGGGGCGGCGGCGAAGGTGAACGGGCAGGCCAGGTTGCCGAGGCCGTAGGCGACCCCGGCGGCGGCGACCATCCAGAGCCGCCGGCACACCAGGCCCTGCCACAACAACAACAGGGCGGCGAGCGAGAACAGCAGCCCGCAGGGTTCAGTCAGGATCAGGTGCGCCATGTGGCGGGTCAGCGGGCTGGCCACGGTGGCGAGGGCGGCGGCGGCACCGATCCAGCGCGAGCCGGCCAGCGGGGCAACCAGCGCGTAGACCAGCACCGAGCTGCCGACGATGAAGGTGAGTTGCACGGCCGCGGCCACCGACAACCAGGAGCCGGTCCAGGCGTAGACGCCGGCCAGCATCCAGGGAAACAGGCGGCGTTGACCTGGAAACGCCGTGACCTCGTCGCCGGCGGCGATTTGTTCCGCCATCAGGTTCCAGGCGAAGGCGTCGCTGTAGGGCAGGCCCTTGGCGCTGAAGGCACCGTCCGAGAAGGGCGCATCGGCCAGCCACAAGGCGGTGGCCAGCACGGCGCAGGCGGCCGCCACCGCAAGGCTGGGCCAGCCCTGGAATCGCCCGCGCCCGGGCGCGGGCGGAGTGTCCGACTCAATCTCGGACGCGGCCTCCGAATCGGCCGCTGCCGGGGCGGGCTGGTCGCCGGCTGGTTGTGGTTCCACAGCGGTTTCCGGCGCCCGCCGGCGTGCCAGCAGAAACAGCCCCCAGGCCGCCGTCATCAGGCCCCAGCCGGCCGCCATCACCTCACCGCGGACCCGCAGCGGGTGGCGCAGTTCGTAGACCCGCTCGTTGAGTTGCGGATGCGATTGGTCGGCGGTGGCGAAGCGCAGGCTGTTGCCGCGGAGGTGATAGCGTCCGTGGCCAAGCTCACGGACATCGCGGTTCGAAGCCGCCCGTTCGCCGACCGGGTGCCCGTCCTCCAGCACCACCGAGCGGGCGGTCACCACCGGGTCGTCCCGCAGGTCGCGAGGCACGCTCACTCTCCAGGCCAGCTCGTCCGGCTCCATCTCCGCGACGGGCAGCGGCATGCGCCCGGTCGCCCCGACGCCGACGTGCTGCTGCAGCACCAGCGCGATCATCACCAGGGTCAACAACAGGGAAACAAGCAGCGACGGCCGAACCATGAGCGGAACACCCAGCATGGCGGGTGGCTGTGGATTTGCAAGCCGGCTGCGCGAAAATCACTGGCGCGCCCGCCCGGTCTGGGGTGTGGTGGGGCGATGGACAATGCTCTCCAATTGCTGGTCACCGGTTGTCGCGGCCGCATGGGCCGGGCGGTGATCGACTGCGCCGGCGATTTTCCCGAGGTGCGGGTGGCGGCGGCGATCGATGCCGGCGACGACCTGATCGCGGCGCTGGCGGACGTCGGCACGGTGATCGATTTCACCCTGCACGGGTTTTCGGTGGAACTGGTCCGGGCGTGCGTGGAGCACCAGCGAGCGCTGGTGATGGGCACCACCGGTCACACCGACACCGAGCTGGCCGCCATCAGGGAGGCTGCACAACAGATCCCGCTGGTGTTGGCGCCGAATTTTTCGGTTGGGGTCAACACGTTGTTCTGGCTGGTCGCCAAGGCGGCCGCGGTGTTGCAACCCGGTTTTGACATCGAGGTGGTGGAGATGCACCACCGGCATAAGACGGACGCCCCGAGCGGCACCGCCCGGCGGCTGGGCGAGATCCTCGCCGCGACCACCGGACGGGACTACGCCGGCGACACCAGGCACGGCCGGGTCGGCGATGTGGGCGCCCGCAGCGAGCGCGAGATCGGCATGCACGCGCTGCGCGGCGGCGATGTGGTGGGCGATCACACGGTCATGTTCGCCGCCGCCGGCGAACGGATCGAACTGACCCACAAGGCCTCGAGCCGCGACACCTTTGCCCGCGGCGCGCTGCGCGCGGCGCTGTGGCTGCGCGACCAGCCCGCCGGCCTGTATGACATGCAGGACGTGCTGGGCCTGAAGTAGTCGCCGCCAGCAGCGAGCGCCTTGTCAGGATCATGAACCACCCGCCCGCCAGTCCAGACGCCGTTCCCGAGGCGGTCGGCCTCATCGCCGGCAACGGTCTCTACCCGGAAACCTTCGCCCGCGCCGCCCGCCGCGCCGGAGTGGGACGGTTGGTGATGTCGGCGTTCGTGAACGAGACCAAACCGGAGGTCGAGGCGCTGGTCGATGCCACCGAATGGCTGAGGGTCGGCCAGCTGGGGCGCATGATCCGCTTTTTCAAGCAACAGGACGTGCGTCACGCGGTGATGGTCGGCCAGATCGCGCCGCGCAACCTGTTTGACCTCCGCCCCGACTTCCGCGCGCTGGCGCTGCTGGCCCGGCTCCGGCAGCGCAACGCGGAATCCATCTTCGGTGGCATCGGTGCCGAACTGGCGAAGGAGGGCATCGAACTGATGTCCGCGATCCGTTTCCTCGACGACCAACTGGCGCCCGAGGGTCTGGTCGCCGGGCCGAAACCAAAGGCAAGGCGCTGGCGCGACGCCGAATACGGGTTTGGCATCGCCAAGGAGACCAGCCGGCTGGACATCGGTCAGACGGTGTTGGTGAAATTCGGCACCGTGCTGGCGGTCGAGGCGTTCGAGGGCACCAACGCCGCGATCGAGCGCGGCGGCAAGCTGGGCCGCCATGCCGAGGTCACCCTGGTCAAGGTGTCCAAACCGAACCAGGACTTCCGCTTTGACGTCCCGGTGATCGGTCCTGACACCATCACCACCGCCCACGCGGCCGGGGTCAACCTGGTGGCGGTTGAAGCCGGCCGCACGTTGATCCTCGGTCGAGAGCAACTCACCGGGCTGGCGGAGCGGCTCCGGGTCAGTGTGCTCGGGCTCGGGGGGACGGCCGAAACCGCGGCAACGGTCGACCGCGGTTGACGGACCCCCGCATCACGGACACCGTCGGTTCCACCCGCGCCGGAGTGCTTGCCATGAATTCATCACCCATATCCATCGGCGTCGCCGGGGTCGGTTCCATCGGCCGCAATCACGCGCGCGTTTTGTCCGAGCTGCCCGGCGTGCGCCTGGCGGCGATCTACGACACCGACCACGGGCGCGCGCTCGCGCTGGCGGAGGAGTTCAACACCGAGGCGGTGGCCAGTCTGGAGGACCTGGCTGACAAGGTCGAGGCCGCCACCGTGGCCACGCCCACCGTGACCCACCTCGAAGTGGCCTCGCTGCTGCTTCGCGCCGGTCGTCATGTGCTGGTGGAGAAGCCCATCGCCGCCAGCTCGGACGAGGCCCAGCAGCTGGTCGACCTGGCCCACCAGCAGCAGCGCATCCTGCAGGTCGGACACATCGAGCGGTTCAATCCGGTCATGGGCGAACTGGAGCGGCGCCTGACCGAGCCGCGCTTCATCGAGGCCCACCGGTTGTCGCCGTTTCCGAACCGCAGCATCGACATCGGCGTGGTGCTCGACCTCATGATTCACGACCTGGAGATCATCCTGCATCTGGTCGACTCACCGGTGACCAGCGTCGACGCGGTTGGGGTGCCGGTGTTGACCCGGCGCGAGGACATCGCCAACGCCAGGCTCCGGTTTGCCAACGGCTGCGTGGCCAACGTCACCGCCAGCCGCATCAGTCCCGAGGCCCTGCGCAAGATCCGGGTGTTCCAGCCGGACGGTTACCTGTCGCTCGACTACCGCGAGCAGAAGGGCGAGTTGTTCTGGCGCGAGGGCGGCCGGATCCAGCGCCAGGAGGTGGCGGTGGAGAAGGATGAACCGCTGAAACTCGAGTTGGCGGCTTTCGCCGAGTGCGCCCGCACCGGGCTGACGCCCAGGGTGTCCGGCCGCGAGGCGGCGGCGGCGCTGGACCTGGCGATCCAGATCACGCGCCAGATCCATGCCAGCCCGATGGTGCCGGGCGCGGGCTCAGGCGCCGGAACCGCCATCGGCAGGGCGTGAGCACACCGCCCGGCAACCCGTCCCGACGACCTGCC
>SKLO01000343.1 GCA_007123195.1 Verrucomicrobiales bacterium
CGCGCCGCCCCCATCACCCCGGCCGTGGTCGATCCCCGCTGCGCGCGGTCTTTCGCCGCAAAAACCATTTACGTCTGGATGGACATACGTTGGTGTGGACGCATGAAGCGATTCAGCATCAACGATCTCATCTCCAATCTCCAAGTCAGGTTGCTGAATCCGGGTTGGCAAGGAAAAAGCCGCCAGCCCGCTTGCCAGCGGGCTGGCGGCCATTGCATGCCCTGAAGTTCAGCTTAGAGGCAAGCCTCGATCCCGGGCGACCTAAAAATGCTCTTGAAAGCATGTAACAATAGATAAACATTTATCAAGCGATCTATGGCCGCCAAGAACCAACTCACGCTATCCCCGCCCTATCCGGTCGAGTCCGCCCTCAAACGCCTCGGTGCCGACCTCAAGCTGGCCCGTCTGCGCCGGAATCTGACGATCGAGACGGTGGCAGAGCGGATCGGCACGGGTCCCCGTGCGATTCATGATGCAGAGAAGGGAAAGCCGACCACGGGCATCGTGGTCTACGCCGCCCTGCTTTGGGCCTATGATCTGGTCCACCAATTGGACGAGGTGGCGCTCCCCTCGCGTGATGCCGAGGGTTTGCAGCTCGCCCGCCACTCGGAGCGCCGGCGTGCCCGCGAACGACGATCGGGAGGGCTCGACAATGACTTCTGATGCGCCGCACGAATGCTACGTTTATGTAACGCTGCCGGGCACCTCGGCGTTCGTCACGGCCGGTCGCTTCCAGCTTTCGCTGGATCGTTCCGGGGAAGCGCGGGGTCGTTTCGTCTACGGAGCCCGCTACCTCGGGCGCAGCGATGCGGTGGCCCTTGATCCAATCGGGTTGAGGTTAAAAGACGGGACATTCGAAACCCGGAAGTTGAAAGGACTCTTTGGCGCGATTCGAGATGCCAGTCCAGACTATTGGGGACGACGGGTCATCGAGAAGCATTCCCGCTTTCCGCAACTCGGGGAAATGGACTACCTGCTCCTCTCGCCCGATGACCGCGCCGGTGCCCTCGGCTTCGGCACTGGAAAAACGCCGCCGGCCCCGCTGCGAACCTTCAACCGCACCCTCGATCTCGAGAAGCTCCAGATACTCGCAGACCGGATCCTTGCCGACGCCCCCTACCCGGCGACTCCGTCCGACCTTGCCCAGGTCGAAGACCTCCTACTCGTCGGCACTTCCATTGGCGGAGCCCGTCCCAAGGCCGTGGTGGAGGATGACGAAGGTCTCTGGATTGCCAAGTTCAACCACCCCGAAGACCGGTGGAACTTCGCGCGCGTCGAGCACGCGATGCTGGAACTGGCGCGCCGCTGCGGCATCCGCGCTGCGGTGAGCCGGGTCGTCCGGGTGGGCGACCGGGATGCCCTGCTCGTGAAGCGATTCGACCGGCGAAAGTCGGAGGGTGGTTACGAACGCGCCCGCATGATCAGTGGTCTCACCCTCCTCGGGGCAGAGGAATCCTCCACCGACCGCCGCGACTGGTCCTACGTGGTAATGGCGGAAACCCTGCGGAAAGTTTCGGGAAAACCCAAGGCCGATGCCGCCGAGCTGTTCCTCCGGATGTGCTTCAACGCACTCATTTCGAACACAGACGACCATCCGAGGAACCACGCCCTGATCGCCTTCGACAGGATCTGGAACCTGCCGCCGGCCTACGATCTCAATCCGGCTCCTTTGATCTCGATCGAAAGGAGGGATCTCGCGATGGATTGCGGCGACTTCGGTCGCTTTGCCAACATCCACAACCTGCTGAGTCAGAGCCGCCGATTTCATCTCGACCCGGCTGAAGCACGAATCATCCTGGAAGAGGTCGAAGCGGTCGTTCGGCACCAGTGGTATGGCGCCGCCCGCGCTTGCGGGGTTACGGAAGACCACTGTCGACAGATCGAAGGCGCTTTCGCCTATCCCGGATTCCGGTCAGAAATCGGCGCGATTCGCCCAGGCCCGTCCTGACCCAACCCGACGCAACCCACACGCCCTAACGCCACAGCCGCAGCAACTCGCCACCGGCTGGGGGCAGTTGAAACCCGATCGCGCCCAGGTTCCTCCAGCCGGTTGGCTCCCTGGGCAAGCCATTGCTCATACAGCTCGGGGGACAGCAGCACGCCGCGCGGCTTGTCGTGGCGGTGGATCGCCACCGCCCTTTCCCTCGCGACCAGATCGAACACGTCCGCGGTGGCGTTCTTCAACTGGGTCGCGGTGACTACCGGCATGGCCTCGATCGGCGGCATGGCCGGTGAGGCAGTGGAGTATCTTATGGCCATAATATCTAAAATGGTTGGTTTATGCGATTTATCAAAATTTCCTGCGCTGGCGGGTCACGCTCGACCAGTGACCGTTGCGCCGCCGCCGCATGCCGGTCGCCGCCTGAATTCATGGGTCGCCAGCAGGACGGCGAGCCCGGTCCCGGCCAGTTGCCAGCCACTGCCCGGGGTGAACAACGCCACGCCGGCCGCGGCCCAGGCCAGTCGTGCGATCACCGGCAGCGGCTTGTCCCCCGCAGCCCGCCAGCCGCCGGCCAGAGCCACGGTGAACGCGGTCAGGCCGATCGCCGCGGGCACGGCGGCCAGCAGTCGCTCGCCGGGGGTGCCGTCGATCAACGGGGTGAACACAAACAGCAGCGGCACCAGATAAAGCGCCTTGGCCAGGCGCCAGGCTTGCAGACCGGCGCGCAGCGGCCGGCACTCGGCGATGCCGGCGGCGGCGAACGCGGCCAGGCACACCGGCGGGGTGACATTGGAATCCTGCGACCACCAGAACAACAACAGGTGGGCCGCCAGCAGCGACAGCCCCAGCTCTTCCAGCGCCGGCACCGCCACCACCGCCAGCATCACGTAGGCGGCGGTCACCGGCAGGCCCATGCCGAGCACCAGCGACGCCAGCGCGGTCAACACCAGCGCCGCCGGCAGCCAGCCGCCCGACCAGGCGATCACCATCTGCGACAGGCCGACCGCGGCGCCGGTCATGTTGAGGCCGCCGATGACAATGCCGGTGCACAGCAGCAGCAGGGCGGTGGGCACGGCGTTGCGGGTGCCCAGCGCCAGCGCCTCGCCGATCGCGCGCCAGCCCATGCCGCCGCCGGGCCGGAACCAGGACGCGGCGATCACCGCCGCGATGCCGGTGCCGGCGGCGAAGGTCGGGGTGAACCCGGCCACCAGCACACCGATGACCACCGCCAGCGGCAGCAGGAACGCCAGCCCCTGGCGCCACATCCGCGCCCGACCGCCTGCGGCCGAAGCACCGCCCCCGGCCGGCCCGGCACCGGCGGTCATGTCAGGCGACGGCAGCGGCAGCCGGGCCGCCTGACAGCGCACCGCAACCATCAGCGAGAGGAAATACAGCAGCGCCGGTAGCAACGCCGCGCCGATGATCGTCAGGTAGGGCAAGCCGGTGTATTGGGCCATCAGGAAGGCGCCGGCGCCCATGATCGGCGGCATCAGCTGGCCGCCCACCGAGGCCGCGGTCTCCAGCCCGGCGGCGAACGCCGGCGGGAACCCGGCGCGTTTCATCATCGGGATGGTGATCGAGCCGGTCGACACCGTGTTGGCAATCGCGCTACCCGACACGGTGCCGGTCAGGGCGCTGGACACCACCGCCACGTAGCCGGGACCGCCGCGCAGATTGCGGGTGGCGGCGCGCGCCAGCTGCAGGATGAACTCCCCTGCCCCGGAGCGCAGCAGGAAGGCGCTGAACAGCAGGAACAGGAACACGAACGTGGCCGAAATGGTGGCGGTGAAGCCGAACAATCCTTCCTCGGAAAAGTAATAACGATAGAGCAGCCGCTCCGGCCCGAGACCGCGGAAGTGCAGCACCCCGTCGAGGTAACGGCCCAGCCCCAGCACATACGCGGACACCAGCAGGCCGAGCAGGGGGATCACCCAGCCGGTGCGGCGCGCGCACAGCCACCAGGCGGCCACAATCGTGGCCGCCGCCGCGATGAAGTCACCGGCCACCAGCCGCACCCCCCGCCGGTGCAGCCATTCCTCGGCCGGCAGCAGGTAGATCCCGCCCGCCAACAGCACCAGCGCCGCCGCCCACCCGGCCGCGCGCACCCCGGCCGACCGGGCCTCGCAAGCCAGCAACAGGCCGCCGAACGAACCCACCAGGCCGAGGTGCAGGCTGTTGAGCCACAGGGTCGGCAGCGTGCCCAGGGTGTTGGCCCACAGGTGGAACAGCGCGATCGCGGCGCCGTAGCAGGCAAGCCAGGCCGGCAACCGCCGCACCGCGTCGGCGGGATCGGGCACCGGCAGCAGCGCGGCGTTGCTGCCGGTGCTGGTGCTGGCGGTTGGGTCGGAATCGCGGGTCACGGGCCGGTCCTCCCGGGCCGGGCGGCGCCTTGTGGAGATTGGCCAGGCGGGGGCGGGGCTTGGTCCGGTCGTTCAAAACCGGGCGGCAGCAGCTCGTCGGGGATCGTCAGACCAGCCTCGCGATAGAACCGCACCGCCCCCGGGTGCAGCGGCGCCGGCAGGCCCTCGAGCGCGCGGTCGAGGTGCATCGCGCGGGTGGCGGCGTGCTGTCGTTGCAGGAAATCCAGATTGGCCCAGATCGTTTCCAGCAGTCGGTGAATGACGTCGTCACCGACCTCGGCGGCGGCCACCAGCACGTTCGGCTGGGCGATGGTCGCCACCGGTTCGGTTTGGCCCGGATAGGTGTCGGCCGGGATCACAAACCGGCGCCACACCGGGTGCGAGGCGCGCAATAGCTCCAGCTCGGCGTCCGGAACCTCCAGCAAGGCGACCTGCCCGGCACCGAGCGCGGCGAACGCCTGGGTCACCGCCGCGGTGGGGATGCCGGCGGCGAGGAACATGCCGGCGATGCGCCGGTTTTGCAGCGCGTCGGCGCTGGGACCGTAGCCGAGGTGGGCCAGCCGGAACCGTTGATCGGGATCGATGTCCAGGGTTTCCAGAATGGTCCGGCCGGACACCTCGGCGCCGGACCAGCGCGGCCCCAGCGAGAACCCCTGCCCGTCCCAGCCGGCCAGGTCGGCGACCGTGCCGGTCGGGGCGTGGCGGCGCAGCACCACGATCTGCTCGACGTTGTCCCACAGCATCGCCAGGCTGCGCAGGTTCTCCACCTGCCGCCCCTGATAACGGTCGCTGCCCTGCCAGGCCATCGAGGCGAACAGCGCCTGGACGATCGCCAGCTCGCCCTCGCCGGTCTCCAGCATGCGCAGGTTCTCGGCCGACCCCGACGAAGTCACGGCGCTGACCAGGATCGAGTCGCTGTCCGCCAGCTCGCGCGTCGCCAGCGTCGCCAGCGCCACGCCGACCGGGTAGAACGTGCCCCCCGGCGTGGCGGTGGTCAGCAGCAGATCGCGCTCGCGCGGCACCGGCGGTTCACAACCGGCCAGGCACAGGCTGATTCCCAGCACCAGCACGGCGCACACGACCGGCAGGCGCCGGGGCGATATGGTCACGGGGCGGCACAAGACCCGACATGGTAACGGCCGGACCGGCGGGTTGGCAAGGCGGCGCCATGCACCTGAGGAGGGTGGTCCCACGACCCCTATTCCACCTCGTAATAATCCCGTAGCTGATGGTAAATCTGTTCCATCTTCTCGCGCACGCCGGCGTATTCGGGGTGGTCGTGGAGGCTGACCATCTCCTTGGGATCCTCCACCAGATCGAACAGCTGCCACTCGTCGGTGTCGGGCAGGTAGAACAGCTTGTAGCGCTCGGTGCGCACGCCGTCGTGGGCCGCGACGCGGTGGGTCGGCTCGCCTGAATACAGGTAGTAGATGGCCTCGCGCCAGCCCTCGGGCGCGCGGCCCTCGTTTTTCAAAATAGGCACCAGGCTGTGGCCCTGGATGTCGTGCGGGACCTCGACGCCGGCGATCTCAAGGAAGGTCGGCGCGTGATCGATGTTCTGGATCATGGCCTCCGAGCGCACCCCGGGCGCCACCACCCCGGGCCAACGGATGAGGAACGGCATGGTCAGGGATTCCTCGAACATCCAGCGTTTGTCATACCAGCCGTGTTCGCCGAGGTAGAAGCCCTGGTCGGAGGAGTAGATGACGATGGTGTTGTCCGCCAGGCCGGCCTCGTCGAGGTAATCGAGCAGGCGGCCGACGTTTTCGTCCACGGCCTGGATGGTGCGCAGGTAGTTCTTGATGTAGCGCTGATATTTCCAGCGTGTCAGCTCCTCGTCGCTCATGCCGGCTTCGAGCGCGTCGAGCAGGGCCTGGTTGCGCGGGCCGTAGGCGGCGTCGAACGCGGCCTTCTGTTCGTCGGTCATGCGGGCGTATTCACCGTTGGCCAGGCCGTCCATGAAACGCGGATCGGTCGGCTCGCCGTGCAGGAACATGTCCCAGCCCCAGAAGAAGTGGTTGGCGATGGTCATGTGCTGCTGCTGCAGGGCGACGCTGCGGTTGGCGTAGTCGTCGAACAGGGTCTCGGGCTCCGGCAGGTCGATGCCGTCGAACAGGTCGTAGTGGCGTTCGGCCGGCATCCAGTTGCGGTGCGGCGCCTTGTGCTGGCTCATCATGATGAACGGCCGCTCGGGATCGCGCTGGTTCTCCAGCCACTCGATGGTCAGGTCGGTGACGATGTCGGTGACGTAGCCCTCGTAGCGCTTGTTGGGGCCTTGCATCTGGATGAAGTCGGGGTTCACATAGCTGCCCTGGCCCGGCAGGATCTCGAAGTGGTCAAAGCCGGTCGGCCGGGTGCCGAGGTGCCACTTGCCGATGATCGCGGTCTGGTAGCCGGCCTCCTGAAGGTATTTGGGAAAGGTCGGCTGGTCGCCGTCGAAGCGCGAGCGGTTGTCGATGAAGCCGTTGATGTGCGAGTGTTTGCCGGTCAGCACGGTGGCCCGCGACGGGCCGCAGATCGAGTTGCCGCAGAACGAATTGAGGAAGATCGCGCCCTCCTTGGCCAGGCGGTCGAGGTTCGGCGTGGGAGCGTGCTCGGCGTAGCGGCTGTTGCCATACGCGGTGATTGCCTGCAACGCGTGGTCGTCGGAGAAGATGTAGAGGATGTTCGGCCGCGTTTCGGCCGCCGGGGCAGCCGCCGCCAGCAGGCTGAACAGGACAGCGACGGGCAGCAGGATGAAGGGGTGGCGTGAGGTCATGATCGGAGTCTCGGTTCGGGGCTGGGTCAATTTTGGCGGCGGGCCATGGCTGCCGGGCGATCGGGGCCCGGCGGATGCCGCCGGGCCGGGGTGGTCCAGGCAGGCACAAGCGTTGGCATCGCTCCAGAAAACCGCCCGAAAAGACTGAAACCCCCTTTCGCGGGCCGGGGCAAGGAGTTTCGGGCCCGTCAACCGGCGTGGCAACCACCGCTGGCGGCCTGTTGCTGGACCAGAAAGTGCCATAGCCCAGGGCGCGCCAGCGTGCGCGCAGGGCATCCGGCCGGGCCGCCGCCACCGCCATGCCGCCGGCCGGGCGACGCCGGCGGCGGTTCGATGACAGGCGGGCTTTCTGCACTTGCCACCGGCGCGCTCCCGGCCCAAGATGGTCGCGCCATGAAAAGACGCACCCTGCTTGGAAAATCCCTGGCGGCTTCGGCCGTCGCCCTGACCGGCGGCGCCGCCGGTGCCACCGTCACCCGTGTCCGCGCCGCCGAGGCCGCCGCCGAACTGAAGGGCAACATCAACCACTCGGTGGTGACCTGGCCGTTCATGTTGTTTGGCGCCGAGTGGGATCTGGACACCCTCTGCCGCAACGCCAAGGCGCTCGGCTGCAAGAGCGTCGAGCTGGCCGGCCCCGACGACTGGGCGACGCTGGCCGAGCACGGTCTCGACTGCGCCATCGCGCCGAACGGCATGCCCGGCGCCCCGTATGAGAAGGGCCTCAACAACCCGGCCTACCAGGACGAGGTGATCGAGACCACCCGCAAGACCATCGAGGCCGCGGCCGAGGCGCCGGTCAAGGTGCCGGCGGTGATCGCCTTCACCGGTTATGCCTGGAAGAACAACGACGACCACTCGGCCGGCATGATCGATCCCGAGGAAGGGGCCAAGAACACCGTCGAGGGCCTGAAGAAGCTGGCCGCCATCGCCGAGCCGCACGGCATCGAGATCCACCTCGAGCATCTCAACAGCCGGTTTGAGAACGACGACTTCCGTGGTCACCCGAATTATCAAGGCGATCACATCGACTACTGCGCCGACATTGTGCGTCAGGTCGGCTTGCCGAACGTGAAGCTGTTGTTCGACATCTACCACGTGCAGATCATGGACGGCGACATCATCGCCCGCATCCGCGAGTATGGCACCGATCTGATCGGCCACATCCACACCGCCGGCGTGCCGGGCCGGATCGAGATCGACGACCGTCAGGAGAACAATTATCCGGCCATCATGCGCGCGCTGCTGGAGGTCGGTTACGAGGGCTACATCGGCCACGAGTTCATCCCCACCCGCGACCCGGTGGAAGGCCTGCGCGAGGCGATCCACGTGTGCGACGTGTGATTGTGATTGTGATTGCGTGAGCGCGCAAGCGGGGTTCGTCCCGCGCGCCAACGCCGAATCTTGAACGGCCCGGCGTCACCCCCGTGTGGCGCCGGGCTTTTTGGTGGCGCCAGACGCGTGGTTGCGCGTCCATCGCCCAGGCGAATGCGCTCATTGCCTCCCGTCATGAAAAACGATGTCCTGATTCCGCTGGTCCTGATCACCGTGCTGCTGGCGCGGGTTGCCTGTCCGGCGCAGGATTTGAAGCCACTGGATGCCGTGCTGCAAACGGCGTGGCCGCAAAACCGCGCCGTGAATCTTGTGTTCCACGGGCACAGCGTGCCCGCCGGTTACCATGTCACCCCGGACGTGCGGCCATTCGAGTCCTATCCCCACCTGGTCCACCTCGCGCTCAAGCAGCGCTATCCGAAGGCGGTCGTCAACGCGATCGTCACCGCCATCGGGGGTGAGTCAAGCGTGCCAGGAGCCGAACGATTCGAGCGCGAGGTGCTGGTGCACAGGCCGGACGTGGTGTTCATCGACTATGGGTTGAACGACCGAAGGCAAACACTGGAAGAGACCGAGGCGGCCTGGCGCAGCATGATCCGGATGTGCAAGGAACGCGGCATTGCGGTGGTGCTGCTGACCCCGACGGGCGACTCGCGCGCCGACATGACGCGCGAGGACGATCCACTGCGCCTGCGCGCGGAGTTGATCCGGCGGCTGGCCGCCGAGGAGCAGGTGCTGCTGGCGGATGTCTCAGCCGCGTGGCTTGCGGAACTGGCCGCCGGCACCAAAGAGCAGGAGTTGCTCAGCCAGGTGAACCATCCCAATCTGCGCGGACACCGGCTTGCCGCCGGGGTCATCGACCGGACCCTGCGCGACGCGGGTTTGGATCCGTGAGCGCCCGTGGCCCACCGCCGGGAACCATCGACGATCTTGTGCCATCCCCGCGCTCGGGCCAATGACCTGGCCATGCTCGAGCCATCGGCCCGGCAGACAGGAATGTCTGCCTGCACTCTGTGCCACCACCAGTTCGAGGGCGATGAACCGACGCGACACCCAGAGTGGCGTAGGCATTCCTGCCTGCGCAGTCACCCCCGATCATTGTCCCCACCGCCGGGAACCATCGACGATCTTGTGCCATCCCCACGCTCGGGCCAATGACCTGGCCATGCTCGAGCCATCGGCCCGGCAGACAGGAATGTCTGCCTGCACTCTGTGTCTCCTCCAGTTCGTGGGCGATGAACCGACTCGACGCCCAGAGTGGAGCAGACATTGATCCGCATCATCGTCCGGCGGCGTCCGCATCCAGCGGCGTCGGCCAGTTGACCGACGGCGTGCGGGCCTC
>SKLO01000023.1 GCA_007123195.1 Verrucomicrobiales bacterium
CTGGTGCGCCGCCAATACACCGAGGGCAAGGGCGTGCCGACCCTGATCGCGGTCGCCAACGACGCCGACGGCAACGCCAAGTCGATCGCCCTCGCCTGGGCCAAGGGCATCGGCGGCACCCGCGGCGGGGTGTTTGAAACCACCTTCAAGGAAGAGACCGAGACCGATCTGTTCGGCGAGCAGTGCGTGCTCTGCGGCGGCGCCAGCGCCCTGGTCAAAGCCGGCTTCGAGACCCTGGTGGAAGCCGGTTACCAGCCGGAGATGGCCTACTTCGAGTGCCTTCACGAACTCAAGCTCATCGTCGACCTGATGTTCGAGTCCGGCATCGCCGGCATGCGCTTCTCGATCTCCGAGACCGCCGAATACGGCGACGTGACCGTCGGGCCGAAGATCATCGACGACAGCGTCAAGGACCGCATGCGCGAGCAACTCAAGGCGATCCAGAACGGTGATTTCGCCCGCGAGTGGACTGCGGAATACAACGCCGGCCAGCCCAACTTCGACCGCATCCGCGCGGAGGAAAAGGCGCACCAGATCGAGGAAGTCGGCAAGCAGCTGCGCAGCATGATGAGTTGGATCAAGCAGCGCGACCTGTCCGGCACCCAGGCCAGCTACTCCTGACCCGACCCGCTGTCTCCGCACCACACGCGGTGCGCGCCAGGCCGGCAGGCGCCGGCACCGAGGGCACCTTGCGGGTGCGGGTCTTCCGCCGGCAACACCAGCCCTTGCAGCCGGTCGTGTCCATCGACTGCCCCGGCCCGGCCACTCCACTCGGCCGGGCCGGGGTGTGTGGGCGTCTGGCCACAAGCGGCGCCGGCCGCACTCCAGGCCCGCAGGGATCAGCCCGAGGACGTCAGACCCATGAATTCAGCCAGCAGTATCCCCACCACAGCGAGACCGAAGAGCGGGACCACCTCGCGCACGTGACCGACCGCATCCACCAGGAGTTGCTGCAGTTCGATGAGCGGTTCCGCCGCAAGCGCTGCGAGGCCCTGGAGATCAAGAAGGGTTCTAGGGATTTCGCGATCACCACACCAGATCAACTGCCGACCCGCGCCCCGCGCCCCAATCTCCCCGCTCCCGCGCCGGCGGCCTTCCTTGCCAGCAGCCAGATCCAGAACGGCAGGTTGAGGAACAGGATGATCACCAGCCACTCGTGCATCTCGAAAGTCAGGCGCATCAACACCCACACGCTGCGGTGGAACAACACCAGCAGCAGCCCGATCACTAACGCAAACACCCGGGCGCGCAGGGCCAGCGGGGCCACCAGTTCGAGCAGGAATCCCGCGTTGAACAGCAACAGCGCGGCCCAGGGGTGCTCCAGCAACCACTGCGCCGCCGTCACCTGGAAGCCGTCCCCGTGCTCCAATCGCTTGTAAAACTCCCGCCGCTGCGCCACCACCACCTCGATCGCGATGTGATGCGATTGCACCAGCCACAAGCCTTTCGAAGCCAACAGCTTGGTCAGCGCGCAGGTGAAGTAGGCCAGCGCCACCACCCCTTGGGAGTAGTAGAGCAGGTAGCTGCGCAAAGGCAGCGGCTTCGCCCCGTCGCTCCCGTCCGGCGGGTCCGCGCCGCCACGCCGCCGCTCGAACCGGATCCAATACCACCAGCTGACCGCCGCCTGGGTCCACAGCACCAGCGACACCAATTGATGGCCGTGGTGGATGAACCCCTGCGAATTCGCATAGGTCCACGGCAGCGTGTGGGTCAGCGCCAGCAGCGGAATCACCAGCGGCAGGGCGCGGCCCCACGCATACAACAGGCCCAGCACCACTACCGCCACCACCACGGTGTCAAACCATCCCGGGCCATGAAATCGCAACGCGCCCAGTAGCGGCAGTTCGAGATCCGGCAGAGCCGACAGATCAACCGGACCCGGCTTGGCGAGGAACGAGAGGTCGACCACCCTGGCGATGCCGTTCGGCCGGGGCTGGTCGGGGTAGGTGAACGGCCGCGCGGTTTGCAGGGAATGGAACACCAGCACGGCCAGGAACAGCCGCATCAGAGCCCATTCCCACCGGCCACACGGGCGCGGCGTCCAGCTGAGGATCCAACGCAGCCAGCGACGGCCTTGCGGGTCCGCGCCGGGATCCTCGTCGGTGCTCGTGGAACTGGTCTTCATGGCTCGGCCCCCGCCTCCCCGGCTTCCGCTTCCAAGGTGGCAATCACCCGCTCCGTTTCCTCCAGACCCTGGCGACCTCGTCGCAGCCTTCCCTCGACCAGTTGCAGCCCGCCGGTCAGATGTCGCTCGGGATTGCGACTGCGCTGCAGTGACATTTCCCGCAGGTAGTGCAAAACCTCGATCCCGGCGCGTTCGTCGAACTCGGCGATGACCGCCTCGGAAAAGTCCCGCCCCGACGTTCCGCTTCGGCGTTCCTCGGCCCTGATGAAGTCGAGCCTGATCGTCAGGAACTGCTTGCCGACCCGCGATGGAGTCATGCCGGTGTGCCAGGTCACCGGCAGCGGATCACCCCCGGCATCGGTGATGTAGTAGTAGCCGTTCGGCTCCGCGGCCGGACGGGAATACATCGGGTAGTGCGTGAACGGATATTCCTCGCGCACCAACTGCAGCGCCAACCCCAACACCAGCAAGGGGGTCAACGGGTGCCGCCAGAATGCCCTCCAGCCACCGCCCGCTTGCGGACGAGCCGCCTCGTCCCCGTCCTCGCCGGCGGGCGGGGGCTGCGCCCGTTCGGGGGAAATCGTCGGCCGCTGCTCCATCGTGCGCGGGTGTTGCCGGCCGGCCGGATGCCGCCATCGCGCTGGCGACGGCCGTGCCTTCAGAACGGTGTTTACACAACCCGTGCCGCTCTGTCAATTTTCCTGCTCGGTGGGCAAGCCCGCCGGGAGCGTTTGCCCCATGGCAAATGACCGGTTCTGCCATTACCTTCCCCGGTTCTCATATGCCAGCCGAACGCCTTTCCACCGCCGTGTTCCGCGAAACCCGCGGGGTCGGGTTCTTCCGTGTCCTGGCTGGCCGCAACGCCCCCTTCTACGTCGACGTCCTCGACCGACTCGACCATGAATCCTCCGATCGCGCCGACGGCATCGCCCGCGAGGAGGCCGTCGCCATCATCGTCGAAACCCTCGAAGCCCACCCGGATTTCGATTGGGACGCCGAACTCGACGGCCCCGAGGCCGCCGCCCGCGAGCAGGACACCCGGACCAAGGCCCGGGCCATCCTCGAGCACCTGCTCAAGTGCCGCTGGCTCGATGAGCCGCCGCGCCGGGACTGGCGCCGCAACGTTCACTTCGACGCCCACGCCAGCGTGATGCTCGCCGCCCTGCGCAAGATCGCCTGGCCCGACGCCGCCGTCTTCACCGACAAGCTCACCGGCGTCTGCGCCATGCTCGCCAACGAAACCGAGCTGTCCCGGCGCCCGTGGGAAACCGTCGAAACCTGCCTGGCCAATGCCCGCGAAGGCCTCAACGAACTTCGCTCAATGCAAAAATCCGTCCAGCGGTTCACCCGCCTCCAGATGGAGGAGGAAACCCTGCGCGGCAACCTCGCCAACGTCTTCGACGACTACAGCGAGCAAATCACCGCCTCCTGCTACGCCTCGCTGGTGCGCGCCCGCCTGCCGCTGCGCCTCCCCGAAGCCGTCGGCCGCATCCACCAGCGACTCGCCGACGACCCCGGTGCCCTCGACGCCATGCAAACCGAGGTGCTGCGCCGGCACCCGGACATCACCGCCGAGACCGCCCGCGCACGGGTTCACCAGGCGCTCGATGACCTCATCGACCTGCTCGAACGCGTGCTCCCCATGGCCGACGAGATCGACCGGCGCAGCGCCGACTTCACCCGCCGATCGCTCGCCCGCTTCCGCTACCTTCAGGATGTCACCGGCGAGCGTCGCACCGAGTTGCGCGCGTTTTTCGAGTGCGTCAATCGTCGCCTTGCCGGCCGTCGCGTGGCCAAGGCCGCCCACAACCTCCCGCCGCTGCCGGATTTTCTCCTGCCCGCCATCAAGCTCCCCGCAGGGCTCGATTCGCTCTTCACCCCGCCCGCCCGACGCACCCCGGTCGAACAAGAGGCCTTCGACGACGGCGACGTCACCGACACCGATCGGGAGGCCGGCCTTCGGGAGATGGAGCGCGTCCTCCGCGAATCCCTCACGGTCCAGCGGGCCAACGCCTTCGTCCGCGGGCTCCCCGGCACCAAGGGCGAGCGCATCCCCAGCAGTGACCTGCCGCCCATCGAGGGCGAAAAACCGCTCGCCGACCTGATTGCCATGCTGCTCCACTCCGAGTCCGCCGGGGCCGCCTTTCGCATCGAGACCGACCGCATCGAGTCCGACGCCGCCACCCCGGCCGTCGACGCCCTCCAAGGGTGCTCCGTCGAGCGCTTCGCCATCATCAAGAAATGAAGTTGATCCCCAGCCCGATGGACCCCGAATCCCCCTTCCAGCCCGACGCGCCACCGACCCTGCTGGCCATTGGCGACTCCGAGCGCGAGCGCCTTGCCGAAGCCCTTCAGCAACTGCTCGCCACCGGCTCGATCAACGGCCTCGACCCCGCCCGCGCCCCGCTCTACCACTGGTGCCGCCAATACCCCGACTGGCTGCGTGAGATCGCCGCCCTGGCCGGCATCGACGTCGCCATCCTTCACGAGGAGCGCCTCGTCCAGGCCACTCCGCGCACCCCCGGACTGCGGCTCCGCCTGCGCCAGGACGCCACCCTCGTCTGGCTCGCCCTGTGGTATGCCGGCGACGTGCGCTGGCGCGACGAAGGCCAGGATCAGGCGTTCCTCACCGTGGCCGAACTCAACGACCTGATCCAGGACCAGCTATTGCCCGACGCCGCCGGCCCGATCCCCAAAGGCCCCCTGCGCGACATCCTCCGCCAGGCCGCGCGCTTCCACCTCATCCGCTTCGAACCCGCCGAACCGTTCGAGGAATCCGGCATCGAGGTGCTGCCCGCCATCCGCCGGATCATCCCGTTCCGCGACCTCGCCGCCTGGACCGAGGCCGCCGCCGCGTTCGCGAAATCCGACGACTCAGGCGACCTCGAACCAGACACCGAAGAAACCTGATCCTCAGCCGGCCCAAAGGCACAGATCCAATGTAGCCGTTCATGCCTCCATGGCTTTACGGATCATGGCGAAATGCCGGTCGCGTTCGAGCAATTCCACCCCGTGGCGGCTGGCGCAAGCCTGCACCAGAATGTCGCCAAAAGGCACATTCACGCCCGCCCGCACACAGGTCCGTGCGCATGAGGCTGCCTCCATCCAGCAGGCTGCGTCAAACTCAAGCCAGATGCAGGCCCTTCTCGATTCGGCCAAACGTGCTTCCTCCCGGTTGCCACGGATTCCCTGATAAAGCTCCATCCACACCGGCTCCGTCATCGCCGCCCGGCCGGTAAGAAGAAGCCCCTCAAGATCCGCCGCAACTTCGGGGTCACCACCTTGGCGGGTGGCCGCGATCCACACCGAACTATCAATCAAAACACAGCCCTTCATGATCCTTCGGCGACCCGTTGGTCCGGTTTCGCACGTTTCGCCTCAAGCTCCGCCATGTCCCCGGCCTCAATCTCTTCATTGCTCGCGATGTCCCAGGTTCCAAAACTCGCCACCAGATCCTTCACCCGTTGCAGCCGGTTGAATTCCTCCAGCGCCTTCACCACCGCCTCGCGCTTTGTCTTCGCGCCCGTGAAGCGCATGGCATCCGCCAAGATCGACTCAGGAATATCAATCGTGGTCTTCATGGAATCCAAAATGCCATAAAATCGGAATCCCTCAAGGCAAACCGTGCCCGCTGGACCCAGCAGCGCGCTACCTCAGATTCGGCTTGCGCCCGGGGGGCTTCGTAGCCATCCAAGACCGGGACCCGCGAAGTCAGGAGTGAATCCGCAGCCATCGCCGCGGATTCTGCTTTGATGCCGGTGGATCCGCGCCACGATGCCCGAGAAGTTTCCCATGAGCCGCGCCATCCAACTCACCAAGATCCACGCCCTCAACTGGTACGGCTACCGCGACTCCCTCCCGGTCAAGGGCAACCTCGTGCTCGCCGGCGTCACCGGCTCGGGCAAATCCATCCTCATGGACCTGCTCATGCTGGTCCTCGTCGGCCCCGAGAAGGCCCGCCACCACTTCAACCGCAGCGCCACCGGCCGCCACAGCGACCGCACCATCAAGAGCTACTGCCTGCTGGACACCAAGCGCGAGGAGAACGGCCAGCCGCAATACTTCCACGACAAGGGCGTCACCACCTACATCGCCGCCGAATTCACCTGGCCCGGCGACAGCCGCGTCGAGACCTGGGGCCTGCGCTTCGAATACCGCAACACCAGCGAAAACGACGGCACCTCCACCCCGTTCTTTTGCCCCGCCGCGCTTGAGCGCGACGACTTTCTCACCCCGTCCGAGGACGGTAAATCCCGTCCCAGCCCGCTCGCCGCGTTCAAGCGCGCCATCGACGCCCGCGGCGGTCGCCTGTTCTCCTCCACCCGCGAATACCTTCGCGACATGGCCAACCCGAGCCATCTCAACTTCAACAAGGACGTCCTCCACCGGCTGCTGCCCAGCGCCATGTCCTTCACCAACCTCAAGAGCTTCGACGATTTCTGCCGCCAGTTCGTCCTGCCCGCCGAGGCCGTCGATGTCGATGCCGTCGTCACCAGCTTCCGCGATTTCCAGTCCTACGAGCGCGAACTGCGCGACCTCCGCGCCCAACTCGGGCGGCTCACCCGCATCCGCGAGCTGTCCGGGAGCCTGGCCACCGCCCGCACCGACCAGGCCGTGGCCACCTACCTTGCCGCCGAGACCGCCTGGCAGGACGCCGCCGCCCAGGGTGAAGCGGCCGGCGCCGCGCTCGACCGCCTGCGCGAGGAGCACGCCGCCGACGAGGCCCGCCTGGCTGAACTCGCCGATCTGATCGAGCAAGGCGAAGCCCGCCGCGACCAGCTCGCCGCCCTGCTCAACGAGACCTCCGAAGGCCGGTTGTTCAAGAACCTCACCGAACAGATCCAGCGCCTGGAAGACGAGATCGAGCGCCTCGGTGACCTGGCCAGCCAGATCAATGGCGGACTCGCCAAACGCATCCAGTCGGCCAAAAACTGGGCCGCCCAGGTGGCCAAACTCCCGCTGCACCCGCAAGTCATCCCCCAGGACCTCCTCAACGCCATCGCCGATCTCGGTTCCTGCGAGCATCACGCCACCGCGTCCACCCTGGCCCTGCTTGCCGAAGCCGCCAACCAGGTCTGCCGCGACATCCGCAGCCGGTTCGCCAGGGACGCCGACGAGCTGCGCCGGCTCCGTGCGGAAAAATCCAGCCTCGACAGCCAGATCGATCTCCTCGCCAAAGGCATCCCGCCCGCCCGCCAACCCCTCCTCGCCGCCCTCCGCGACCACCTGCCCGCCCTCCCCGGCGAGGATCCACCGCAGGTCCTGCGCGACTTGTGCGAGGTCGATGACGAAGCATGGCGCACCGCCGCCGAGATCGTGTTCGACCGCAAGTTCGCCGTGCTCGTCCCCGCCGCCCACCATGCCGCCGCGGTCGAAATCCTCCACCAGCTGCCCGAGGCCGACATCCAGGAAGCCGGCCCGCAGCACCTGATCAACAGCGGCGAAGTCACCGGCCACCAGCAGTCCTCCAAAAAACCTGCCAAAACCAGCCTCGCCGCCGTCCTCCGCACCGATCTTCCCGGCGTCCGCGCCTGTATCGACACCTGGTTCGGCGACATCACCCGCGTCAACACCCTGACCGAGTTCGAACAGGCCCACGCCGCCGTCATGCCCGACGGCCTGTGCAAACGCCACGGCACCGTCACCCGCCCGCGTCCCTACGACGGCATTCCGTTCATCGGCAAGGAAGGCCTGCGCCGGCAGCTCGAACTCAAGCGCCAGCGCGCCGGCGAGATCGACGCCTCCATCCGGCGGCTCGAGCCCATCGAACAGGAGGTCCAGCGCCTGATCGAAGCCCGCAACGCCGAAATCCCCGACCACCAAACGATCCTTCAGGACCTCACCCGCATTGAGGACCTGCCGCGCAAGAACGCCGAGCATGAAAAACTCATGGCCGACTACCAGGCCATCGCCACCGAGGAATTCACCCGGCTCCAGCACCGCATCGAGGATCTGAAACAGGAAATCCACCACGGGCGCCAGGAACAAAACGCCATCCTGCGAAAAGGCGGCCACCGCGAAATCCAGCACGCCACCGAGGCGCTCAAAGCCGCCAAGGAAAACGCCGCCCGCCGCGAGGAGGAATTCGCCCGCATCAAGCTGCGCATCGACATCTCCGCCCACCTCGCCCGCTACCACGAGTGGCGCGACCAGGCGCTCGCCTACACGCCAGCCCTCGACGCCGCCGCCCGCGGGTTCCACAAAGCCGCCGCCGACGCCGAGCTGAAGGCCGCCGAACTGGCCGGCGACCTCAAGCTCGCCATGGTCGAGTTCAAGCAGACGTTCCACCCCAAGTTCGACGACCTCCCCGAAGACCCCGGCCACGCCGAGCCCTACCACCAGCGCCTCGCCATCATCGAGGACGCCAACATCCCCGAATACGAGAAAAAATCCGCCGCCGAGCGCAAGCGCTGGGAATCGCTGTTCCGCACCCAGGTGCTCGCCCGCATGCAGCAGGCGCTCAAGGAGGTCGAGAACATCATCTCCCTGCTCAACCAGCAACTCAAGCGCCCGATCGGTCAGGACCGCTACCGCATCGAGAAAAAGCCCAATCCCGAGTTCAAGATCTACCGCGACCTCATCGACCTCAACGCCGTCCACCACGAGGACGAACTGTTCTTCGCCAGCATGAGCGGCGAGATGAAGGATGTCCTCGAGGCCTTCCTGGCCCTGCTCGTCAAGAACGCCAACAGCCCCGAGGCCGCCCGCTTGTTGGACTACCGCCAGTATTTCGACTACGACCTTCTCGTCTCCGACATCCGCGACCCCGACGCCCGCCCGGTTTCCGTCGACAAGCAAAGCGGCAAGATGTCCGGTGGTGAAAACCAGAGCCCGTATTTCATCGCCATCCTCGCCAGCTACCTCCACGCCTACAACCGCCACGAACGGCGGCGCAAGCAGCCCTCGCTCGGCGTCGTGCCCATCGACGAGGCATTCTCGAAACTCTCCGGCGAGCGCATCCAGAACTGCATCCAGGCCATGGGCGAACTCGACCTCCAGGGCGTGTTCTCCATGTCCAGCGGCAACATCCCCTACGCCTTCCGCCAGTGCGACCAGCTCATCATCATCTCCCGCAAGGAACAGCGCGCCGGCACCCGCGTCGGCATCCGCAACATCCCCGTGGTGCTGTTCCGTGACTCCCCCGAAGGCCGCCGGTGGATCGAGGAACGGTCGCAATAACACCCCCACCCGTGCCAGTGAACCCCACGCTTCATCACCTCGCGCGCCGCTACCGCGCTTCCGCCGCCGGAAAGTCGCCCGGGGCCACCCGCGATTTCACCGTCGACTACGAATCCTTCCTCCGTCGCGCCGGCGCCGAAGACGGTGACGCCCGCGAACTCGCCGAACGCGAACTGGCCGCCGCCGCCACCGGTTCCGGCGGCCTGCTCAAGATCGACCGCCACCCGAGGTCGCGCATCCCGACCGTCATCCGCCTCGCCCGCGACGGTGGTGAAGCGTGGCTGTTTGCCCGCCTCCGGCAATCCTCACCCACTGAAGAACGCCAGGCCCTGGCGGCCTTTTTCCAGCAAGCCGCCGCCGCCGACGTGCCCGCCCGCTGGCGCGCCTGCTGGCAATCCTGGTGCACCGCGCTC
>SKLO01000271.1 GCA_007123195.1 Verrucomicrobiales bacterium
GCTTCCAGAACCCGGATCGAGGCTTCGACCGGGTCCATCTCGCCGGCTTGGGACCCGGGCGGCGGTGTCAGGTCGAGCGACTCCAGATTGGCCTCAAGGGTGGTCGCCAGCTGCTGCCGCCCGTCGATCTCAGCCGCCAGAGCATCGACTTCCAGTTGGGCGCGTTCGAGGTCGGCCTGCGAGACCGCGTTGTCCCTGACGAGGTCACCCACGCGCGCCAGTTCCGCCTGAGCCTGGGCATGGCGGATGCGCGCGGTGGCCAGCTCGATGCGCTGGCTCATGAGTTCAACCTGCAGTTGTTGGTGATCGTAGTCGGCCCGGCGACGGGCGATGACCGGGTCCATGCCGGCGATCAGCAGGTCGATTTCGGCGCGCAGCACGGCGAGGTTGGACTCGAGCAGTTCCGGGGCGGTGGACAGCACGAGGGCCACCGGGGCACCCGCCTCGACGGCGGTGCCGGGTTGCACCAGCAGACTGGTCAGGTAACCGGCCTCCGGCGCCACCAGAGTGACGGTCGACCCCACCGCCTCGCCCTGGATGTCGAGCGGATGAAAATGGTCGCGCCAGAGGTGGGCCACCGCGAGCGCGGCGGCGACGAACACCAGCGGCGGGATCGCCGCCTGCCGGAACCGGCTCCAGCGCCGGCCGAGCGGGATCGGCACCGGCCGCCGGCGGCCGGTCTTCGGCGTGTCAGAGGACTCGGCTGGCGACGTGCGGGAACCTTCAATCATGACGGGAATTTTGAAGTGGAAACCATGGCCGGTCAGGCTTCGGACTCGTCCTGGGCCTTGAGCCCGGACAGACGCGACACCCCGGGCACAGGCCGCAGTTCGGACAGCAGCTGGTCCATTCTTGACGGATCGCGCAGCAGCAGCCGGTAGGACAGGTCGATGGCGCCGTCCTCGGCGGCCTGGCGCTGGCTGGTGCACTCGATGCGCTGGCCGTGCAGGCGCAGCAACCGGGTCAGATCCGCCAGCTCCATCAGCGGGCGTTCCCAGCGCAGGTTGATGATGGTGTCGTAGCGCTGGCGGGTGCCATACGAGGTCCACCAAAGGAACAGCATGATCGCCGTGGTCACCATCGCCGCCAGGATGGCGGTGGAATACTTCTGGGTGCCGCAGGCCATGCCGACCACGATCACGCCGAGGATGTGGCTGGTATCAAGGGTGTCGCGCAGGATGTTGCGGAACCGCACCATGGCGAACACCGCCATCAGGCCGAAGGCGGTGATGAGGTTGTTGGCCATCACCATCATCACCAGGGTCACCACCACGGGGATGACGATCAGCGAGCTGGCGAACGAGCGCGAGTAGGACAGGCCGGAGTGGGTGACGATGTAAACCCACGACAGCAAAAGGCCGCAGCTGAACGCCAGCAGCACGCCCAGCACCATCAGCGGGAACGGGGTCGGATCAGGGGTGTTGTCGAGGATCAACCATTCCATGGCGTCGAGGCGGCGAGCGGGGTGGAACCTTGCGGCAGCTTGCGAAAATTCTCGTGCCGCTGGTAGAGGCGGCGGGCGGTGCCGGCCGGGTTTTCGTCCATCGCCACCAGCGCATCGGTGCCGCCGGGCATCAGGGTTTCCTCGCCGAGCACGATGACGCCCTCGACATACTTGGCGGCCGACACCTGCACCAGCTGGAACACGCGCACCATCTCGCGCAGCCAATCCGGGAAGCGGTTGGTGAACTTGAGTTCGAGAATGACCTGATCGCCGAACACCAGCGGCAGGCCCTCGACGCTGGTGCTCATGCGCGCCCCGGGATCGGGTCCGGTGTGGACCTGCCGGTCCATGGTGACGCGCACCGAGTTGTCCGTGGTCGGCAGCCAGGCCTCGCGCTTGTAACTGACCTGCGACCTGGGCCGGGCGTCGATGTCGCGCAGCAGCAGGCAGAACTGTTCCAGCTTCTCCCGCTCCCGGGCCGACGGCTCGACCAGGTCGTCCGTCGACGGCGCACGTCCGTCCAGCAGCGGCGTCACCGAAGGCCGCCGGACCCGGCAGCGGACCTTGCTGATGACATTGTCATTGCGCCGTTTGATCTCAAAAAACACCGGCGAATCACCATCGCTCTGGTAATACCTTATCCGGAGCTTGTAGCGGTTCTTGTCGCCGTTGATGGTCGCCATGTAGGTGGTCAGGCGGTCCGAATCCAGATACAGCGTGTGTACCGGGTAGGACAGGTCGGGGAATCTGGCGCCAAACTCATCGATCACCAGGTAAGCGCTGACAAAATCCCTCACCGCCAAGGCCTTGTCCTCGGGGATGATGTATTTGAATTCGAATCGTTGCCTCTGGTAGCGGTCCATCGGGGTGGTCGTGCCGCCCGGGTTGCATCCGGGCTTCGCGGGCGGGGGGGGTGGCGGCTGGCACCGGCCGATTTCATGTTACGAAAACGTAACATCGAACCGACAAACCCTCCACGTCAAGCCCGATTTGAGGGCCAGCCGCGCGATACCTCGCCCCCCATGGTCACCCCCCTTCCGCCCCTCATTCACCCAGCGCCGGGGCACGCCGCTGCCGTGCTCACCCGCTGGCTCCATGACGCTTCAGCTCCAGGCGCCAGAGATTGTCCGGCGATGACGCTCTCGGGCATCACCGGCTTGCGGCCACGGGCGATCGGCGGTAGCCTCCCCAGGTGAGACCGTCATCCAACCAGTCCGGCGATCAACGGCGCGGCCCGGGGGCCCCGGGACCCGATTGCGGGCGCAACCCCGCGCCGACACCCGAAGACTGGAGATTCCCGTGGATCCGGGCCACGCTGTTGCTGGCGGCGGTGGTTTTCCTGCTGGCCCTCGTCTGGGGGAACCCCACCGGACGGGACGTGCTGCTGGCGTCGTTCCGGCTGCTGGCGGGCATTTTGTCGACCCCGTTGCTGCTTGAGGGGGCCTGGTTCATCATGGGCGCCTTCGTGTTGTATCTTTACACCCTGCGGCGCCGCCATCACGACGGCGACGAGTGGGTGGTGATGGAAGTGGACGATGCCCCGGTCCCGGCCGGGCGATTGGACCCGGTCGCCGGCGCAGGGACGTCCGGCGCGGCCAACGGCAGAAATTCACCCCCCAATGAGTGCAGTCGCGGTTGAAAGTCGCCCGCGATGTGCTGTGATTAGCGGCCATGCAAACTGAGATCTCTCGCTTCCATCCGCGCGGCAACACCTTCGCCGCCTTCGGCATGCTGATGGGCTACGCCATCATGGTGATCGGGGTGCTTTCCATGGGGGTGGGCGGAGTCGTCCTGCTCAGGGGAAGCATGAAGGATCCGGATGCCCGGGTCGCCGCCGCGGAATCACCATCCGCAACGCCGCCCGCGGCTTCCGATGTGACCGGCTACCCTATCGGGCCGGACGCCGCTGCCGACCGGGAGCCCACCGGGGACGCGGTCGGTACCGCCGAGTTCGAGGGCCACGAGTTCCTCATCCGCACCATCCCGCAGCAACTGCGCTACGACATCACCAGCATCACCGTCAAGGCGGGGGCGCCGGTGCGCATCACGTTCGAGAACAACGACATCATCGAGCACAACCTGCTGGTGATCACGCCGGGTAGCCAGCAACACATCGGCGACGCGGCGATGGCCATGATGAGCGATCCGGCCAACGCCATCGCCCGCGGCTACGTGCCCGAGGATGAGGCTGTCTTGCACGCTACCCGGATGCTCAAGGCCGGCGAATCCGAAACCCTGGAATTCACCGCGCCCGACACCCCGGACACCTACCACTTCATCTGCACCTTCCCGGGTCACGCCATGCTGATGCGGGGCGACATGGTCGTCGAGTGAGACGCCGGCCCCACGCGCACGAACCCGACCGCGGGCCGATCCGGGTGCAGGCCGCCATTCTGGTGGGCGCCATCCTGCTGACAGCCTGCGGCGGCGACAATTCCGGCAGCGCCCGCGACCGCACCGCGGACGGGGCGCTGGTGTATCACGTTTGCATCGGCTGCCATGGCATGGATGGCCGCGGCGTGGCCGGCGATATCGCACCCAGCCTGATCGATTCGCCACTGGTGCTGGCGGATGATCCGGCGCCGCTGATCATGCTGCTGCTGCACGGGATCGAGAACGACGGGCGCTGGCCGGGACTCATGATGCCGTGGCGGGACGCCTTGTCCGACGAGCAAATCGCGGCCGTGCTCAGCCACATCCGCAGCCAATGGGGTCATCAGGCGCCACCCGTAACCGCAGGACAGGTGACCGGGCTTCGCGAGGCCACGTCCGACCGCCGCCAACCCTACCCGCGGGCTGAACTGGGAATCGAGTGAGCCCGCCCTCGCCCGCGGGCCGCACGGAGGGCGTTGCCAGCCCGCCGATGCTGCATAGATTGCACCCGCCCGGCCGTAACGTGAACGCACAGAAGGCAACGGACCGCGTCCGCCGACATCGTTCCAGCCTGCAACCACCACTTGAATCCCTGTCATGGTCAAAAGAATTCTGCACACCCGCTATCGCGTCGAGGACCTGCCCAAGACCATCTCGTTCTACAAGGACGTGCTCGGCCTCGAGGAAGTCAGACGCCACAAATCGCCGCGAGGCTCGGAACTGGTGTTTCTCAAGGCGCCCCAAAGCGAGGAAACCATCGAGATCTGCTGCTTCCCCGGCAGCGGCGAGGTCAAGGTCGGCGACGACATCACCCACATCGCCTTCGAAGTCGACGACCTCGATGCCTTCGGCAAACATGCCGAGGCCCACGGCTACCCGTTTTCCGACGGCCCCACCGACAGCCAATCCGGCCGGTTCGCCTTCGTCGACGCGCCCGAGGGTTATGAGATCGAGTTGATCGAGCGCCGCCAGTCCGACTGAGGCGACGGGTTTGACGCCAGCATTCCCTCAGCTCCAGCCCTTGACCTCGCCGATTCCGCGCACATAACCGACGCATTGCGCCACGTCGGGCAGCGAGGCGTCCCAGTTGGTTTCATACTCGATCGACACGTTGCCCTCGAAGCCCTGGTCGAGCATCCACTGCAACTGCCTGACCAGCGTGGCCTGACCGACACCGAAGATCTGGTCGGGGCCGTTCGGATCCAGACGGTCCTTGAAATGGGTTGAATGCACCCGGCCCTTGAGCGCCTCCAGGCACTCCATCGGGTCGAGCCCGCTGCGGATCCAGTGGCCGGTGTCGGCGCAGGCGCCCAGGTTCGGGTGCCGGTCCTTGACATACTCCATCACATACTCCGGATTCCACACCCGGTAGTCCGGGTCGTTCGGCCGCTCGGGATGGTTGTGGATGCAGACCTTGAGGTCGTATTCCTCGGCCAGTTTCTCCATCACGTCGAGCGCGTTGACCGACTCGGTGGTGATGCCGATCATGTCGAACTCCTTGGCGAACTCGAAGATCTTGCGCGCCCCGGCCTCGTCGTTGGGCACGCCCACCACGCCGTAGTTCATCGGCTTGATGTCGAACTCGGCCAGCTTGTCCTTGATCACCTTGCGCTCATCCTCGCCGGCGTCATGGCCCCAGTTGCCCTCGCCCTCGGGGGCGAAGCGCTGCCCGGGGAAGAACTCAATCACCCGGCCACCGGCGCGGGCGGTCATCTCGATCGCCTCCTGGGCCGAGAAGTTGCGGAAGGTCCAGGCCTGCACCCCCAGGTAAAAGCCGCCCACCTTGTAGGGATCGGCCTCACCGGAGGCACCGGAAGCCGCTTCGGCCGCGCGCGCGGCGCCGGCCATGGTCAACACCGCGGGCGCGGCGGCCGCTCCGGCCATCGCTCCGAAAAAGTGCCGCCGGCTCAAGGTCTTGTGGTTGCTGTTGGTCATGCTCATGATGATGGTTCAAAATCGATCTGCTGATCGCTCAGGGGCTGAGGTGCAAGCGCCCCTCGAAGCTCGAAGCCGTCGTTGGCGGCGACCGGCCGGGGGCTGATACGGTTGTCAATGTCCCCCGCCGCATTGAGTTGGCAAGCCAAATCCGACCGCCCTGCGCCCGCACGAGCGGTGGATTCTCACCGCGTCCACATGCCGGGGGGCGGCTCGTTGGTCCTCGCCCGTCCTCGCCCGTCCTCGCCCGGGCGGAAATGGCCGGCGGCCGTCGTTTCGGGATTGACTAGCCCGGCACCCTCGCCAAGCGTCTGCGTTCCCGTTCAGGGGCGGCCGCTTCGGACCGGTCCCGCGGGACCTTCCAGACCGCTCCAGCCAACGGCGCCGGACCAGCAACCCGGGCCGCGCCGGCGTCGGACCGCTTCCGGCTGTCCGGTTGGCGCGCCCGTTTGCCACCATACCACCACCGATACCCAGCAATTTCCATGGCTTACACCGACATCACCCCGCCTGCAGGAGGCAAGATCACGATCGACAACGGCAATCTCACGGTGCCCGACAATCCGGTCATCCCCTTCATCCGTGGCGACGGCACCGGGCCCGACATCTGGGCTGCCAGCGAACTGGTGTTCGACGCCGCGGTGGCCAAGGCGTATCACGGCGACCGCCGTCTGGTGTGGTTCGAGGTGTTCGCCGGCGAGGCGGCCAAGGAACGCTTCGACAATTGGCTGCCCGACGACACCCTCGCCGCCTTCCGCGAGTATCTGGTCGGCATCAAGGGCCCGCTCACCACGCCCGTCGGCGGCGGCATCCGCTCGCTCAACGTGGCCCTCCGCCAGATCCTCGACCTCTACGTCTGCCTGCGGCCGGTGCGCTGGTTCACCGGCGTGCCATCACCGGTGCGGCAGCCGGAGCTGACCGACATGGTGATCTTCCGCGAGAACTCGGAGGACATCTACGCCGGGGTCGAGTTCCAGCAGGGCACCGACGACGCCCGCCGCTTCCTCGACCTGCTGAAGGATCAGTTCCCCGACCACTACCGCAAGATCCGCTTCCCGGACAGCTCCGGCATCGGCATCAAGCCGGTGTCCCAGGAGGGCACAGACCGCCTCGTGCGGGCGGCGGTCGAATACACCTTGGCCAACGGTCGCAAGTCGCTGACCCTGGTGCACAAGGGCAACATCATGAAGTTCACCGAAGGCGCGTTCCGTGACTGGGGCTACGAACTGGTGCGCCGCGAATACCAGGCCGCCGACCTCGACGGCGGCCCCTGGCAGGTGTTCGAAAAGGACGGCCACCAGGTGGTGGTCAAGGACGTCATCGCCGACGCTTTCCTGCAGCAGATCCTCACCCGACCGGCCGATTACGACGTCATCGCCACCATGAACCTCAACGGCGACTACATTTCCGACGCCCTCGCCGCCTGCGTCGGCGGCATCGGCATCGCGCCCGGCGGCAACATCAACTACGAGACCGGCCATGCCATCTTCGAGGCCACCCACGGCACCGCGCCCAAGTATGCCGGACTGGACAAGGTCAACCCCGGCTCGGTCATCCTGTCCGGCGAGATGATGCTGCGCCACCTCGGTTGGAACGAGGCCGCCGATCTCATTGTCAAGGGCGTCAACGGCGCCATCGGCTCGAAGAAGGTGACCTACGATTTCGCCCGCCTCATGGAGGGTGCCACCGAAATCCGCTGCTCGGAATTCGGCCAGAACATCGTCGACCACATGTAAGGGCCTGGCGCCGTGCACGGCGACTGACCTGATCGGGGCGCGAGCATCCCTCCAAGGCCGGCTGGTCATGTGGCCGGGCGCCCCTGCCGTGGCGGCGATGGCGCGCGCGGGCGGAAAGCACGGAAAGCAGGTCTGGTGCCCGCGCGGGCGTCAGCCGCCTTCCGCCCTTCTCCCGCGCAACGCCACCCGCAGGACCACGGGCGCCCGGCATGGGGCTCCCGGTTTGCAAGGTTTCACCTCACGTCAAATGTGGATGGCGTGACCGAACGCCTGGCCGGCGGCCTCGTGCACCGCTTCCGACAGCGTCGGGTGGGCGTGGATCGTGGTCTCCAGATCCTCCCAGGTCATCTCCATCTCCATGCCCAGGCCAAGCTCGGCGATCAGCTCGGTGGCGTTTTCACCGATGATATGGGCGCCCAGCACTTCGCCGTGCTTGTTGTCGATCACCAGTTTGACGAAACCCTCGGCCTCGCCGACCGCCAACGCCTTGCCGCTGGCGAGGAACGGGAACTTGCCGACCCGGTAGTCCAGGCCCTTCTCCTTGGCCGCGCGCTCGGTGAGGCCGATGCTGGCCACCTGCGGATGGCAATAGGTGCAGCCGGGGAACAGGGTCACCCGGCGCGGCTTGTACTTGGGATCAAACATGCCGTTGACCGCCTGAATGCCCTCGAAGCTGGCGGTGTGCGCCAGCCACGGCGCCCCGATGATATCGCCGGTGGCGAACACACCGCGCACGGAGGTCTCGTAACGGTCGTTGACTTCGATGTAGCCGCGGTCGGTGAGCCGGACCTTGTCGGCGCCGTCCGGCAGCACCGGCATCACTCCGATCGCCACCAGGCACACCTCGGCCTTGATGGTCTCGGACTTGCCGTCGGCCGATTCGATCGTGAGTTCGACCGAGTCGCCGTGGTCCTTGGTGCCGGTGACCTTGGACTTGGTCAGGGCCTTGATGCCCTGCTTCTTGAATGATTTCTCCAGCGCCTGCGACACCTCGGTGTCCTCGACCGGCAGCAGGTGGTCCATCATTTCCACCACCGTGACCTCGGTGCCGAACGCGTTGTAGAAATAGGCGAACTCGACGCCGATGGCGCCGCCGCCGATGATGACCATCGACTTCGGCTGCTGCTCAAGCACCATGGCCTCCTTGGAGGAGATCACCGACTTGCCGTTGAACGGCAGGTCCGGCAGCGGGCGGCTCTTGCAACCGGTGGCCAGCATCACCGAGGTGCCCTCGAGGGTCTCCTCCTTGCCGTCCTTGCCGACCACCGTCACCTGGCCGGGCCCCTTGAGCCGGCCCTCGCCGCGGAAGTAGTCGACCTTGTTCTTCTTGAACAGCATCTCAATGCCGCCGGCGAGCTTGTCAGCCACCTTGCGCGACCGGCCGATGATCTTCTCCCAGTCGTAATCAAGGTTGTCGAAGCTGAAACCGAACTCCTTCGCCTTGTGGGTCATGACCTGATAAAGCTCGGCGTTGCGCAGCAGCGCTTTGGTGGGGATGCAACCCCAGTTCAGACAGGTGCCGCCGGCCCGGTCCATTTCCACGCAGGCGGCCTTCTTGCCGAGTTGAGTGGCGCGGATCGCGGCCACGTAGCCCGCAGGCCCGCCGCCGATGACGATGAGATCGTAGGATGCCATGAGAATGTATTGAGACGGTTGCCACCAGGTCACAGGACGGCGTTGTGGGCGCCCCCGCAGGTCACCCCCGCAGCGGTGGGCTTCGACCACTCCGACCCAGTGCGGTCGAATCACCCACACTAGCCATAAATCGGCGGATTCAAACCGGGAACCGGGGAAAACGACGAAAACGATGAGGCCCGCCGTGGCCAGCGGCCCATTGGCAGACCGAAAACAGCGACCCCGCCTGCATGCCGATGGCCCCGATCATGGCCAACACGGTCGAAACCGGGGTGGAACACTGCCACGTCGGGCAGGATCACTCGCCCGACCCGGTCGACAGCATCCGCCAGAGCATGGCGCACCTGCGCGGCTGACCGGCGCCGACCACGGTCCCGGTGTCACTGTGTCAGGGCGCCGCGGCGGCGGTCGCGGCCGGGCGGAAGCCGAACGGGTTGCTGTAGGCCATGCCCCCGCGTCCAGTCACCTCGAGCCGCACGTGATTGCCGATGCCCGCGGTCGTGCGGTAGTCGAGCACCGGCCCGGTGTGCACCACCTCAC
>SKLO01000352.1 GCA_007123195.1 Verrucomicrobiales bacterium
GATCTGCCCACCGGCATCAGTCACCCCGACCTGTTGCGCTACGGCGCCGACCGCCAGCACTCGGGCACCATCGTCAAGGGCATCAGCCGCATCGGCTGGATGGACGGCGGCCAGTCGGCCTGGTGGGACGACGAGGACATGGTCCACGAGATCACCGGGCGCAGCCTCGACTTCATCCGCCGCCATCGCGACAGCCCCTTCTTCCTGTTCATGTCCATGCACGAGAACCACGTGCCGCGCGCGCCCCACCCCGACTTCGTCGGCAAGAGCGGCACCGGCCTCCGCGGCGACGCCGTGGTTGAACTCGACTGGGCCGTCGGCCAGATCATGGAGTTGCTCGACGAACTCGAGCTGGCCGCCGACACCCTGGTCATCTTCACCAGCGACAACGGCCCGATCTTCTTCGACGGCTACCACGACGGTTCGGTGCGCGACGCCAACGACCACCCGGCCAGCGGACCGTTCCGCGGCGGCAAGTATCACGTCTACGAAGGCGGCACCCGCGTGCCCACCATCACCCGCTGGCCCGGCCGGATCCAGCCGGGCACCGTGTCCGACGCCATCCTCAGCCAGGTCGATCTGCCGGCGTCGCTGGCCGCGTTGGCCGGGGTCGAACTGCCCGATGGAGCCGCGCTCGACAGCCTCGACCAGCTGGCCGCCTGGCTGGGTGAGGATGCGGTCGGCCGCGACCACGTGGTGCAGCAGGGCACCGGCACTGCCATGGCCATCCGCCAGAACCAGTGGAAGCTCATCCCAGCGACCGAGAACCGCGGTTTCGGCACCAGGCACAACCAGAGTCAGAATCCCCTCACCACCCCGATGCCGCCGGCCAACCAGCCGTTGCTGTTCGACCTCGACAACGACCCCGGCGAAACCACCAACCTCGCCGAGCAACACCCCGACATCGTCGACGCCCTGACCGAGCGCCTCGACCAGCTCCTCAAGGAACCGGACCCGCGCGGCAACGACTGATGCCGGCACCGCCCTGCCCGCCAGTCCAGCAACCCGCTGCTCGATCACTCCAGCATCCGCGCCATCATTCGCAGCCTTCCCTGGTGCTGTTGGACCGGCCCCACGGTCCGCAAAAGTTCCATGGTCTGTTGAGCCGCCACCTCCGCTTCACAGGTCAGCTTGGATGGATGAGGTTTCGTATGGCGCCGGAGTATTCCTCCGCGACCATGACCCTGTCCGCATAGACCCAGACCGCGAACTCGACTTCGGTGTCGTCCGAGTGGAGATAAATGATCCAGTCTCTGGCTGCGTGGCACAGGATGTCCTGGATCCCAAGCACCAAGCGGGGAAAGCATTCGACCGCCCGGTCACTCAAGAGCACGACGGTTCTTGATCGCGCGCCGTGCCACTGGCAGGGAATCCAATATTCCTCATTCTCCCTGAAATCCACCGACAGCAGTTCCTGTATCTGTTCGTCAAGCCATTCCAACTCGGAGCCAAGCAATTGCTCATTCGAGTCCGACCCCGAAATGTTGAACGGCTCCCTGCCATCGTGTCGATCAAATGTCTCCTGGTCGACCACTTCCAACTCAAGCGATGGCGCATGCCTCGGTCCCGGCGCGCGGAACTCGACATCCCACGGCGAAATCATGGATCGCAGCCGCCCAAGTTCCGGACACGGCTGTCCGTCGCACTCCACGTTCACCTTGTGGAGGGCCGGCAAAGCCTCCAAGGGGCTCAGTTCAAGCCGGGGGGCGTCAGTGACCACCCGGATGTCGCGCAGCGCATGCAGCCCCGCGATCGGTTCCAACGAGCGAACCCGGGAACGCAGAAAATTGGCATGAGTCATGCGCTTCAAGCCGCGAAGCGGCTCCAGCGTGTCGAACTCCCCAAAAAAATTCACCAGGTTCTCAAGTCTCGGAAATCGCTCCAACCCCTCAAGGCTATGGACGCAGGGGTTTCGAATCACCCGCAGTTCCGGCATCCGCGGAAACCCCTCAAAGGAATCGAATTCGTCCCCGCCGATGATCAGCTTCCGCAGGCCGGGCAACACCCCAAGGCGCCGGAATCGGGCGATCTGGTCCGCGGAAATCGACAGTTCACGCAAATTCGGCAAGGCCTCAAGAACCGAGAAATCCTCCACCGGAGTCTCACCAAGATGCAACTCCTCAATCCCGGCACAACCGGCCAGCGGGGACAGGTCCCGCACCGGATTATGCTCGAGGTAAATCCGCTTCAGCCCGGCGCAAGAGGAGATGGGCGAGATGTCCGAAACCTCGTTGTTGATCAGCACCAGGCCCGTCAGCCTGGTCAGGAACCTGAGCGCACGCAGATCCCGAATCGGACGCTCCTGGTCCTGCAAGCGCTGGAAACTGAGCCACGAAAGCCCGGCCAGTTCCTCACCGGCCGGCCGAACATCGTCCTTTGAAAACCGCGGCTTGTAATCCGGCGACTGCCGCGCATCGCCACGTTCACTCCAATCAGCCCAGTAGTTGGGATCGAAATGACTGCGCACCCGCTCGATCAGTATTTCGACGGTGTAAACCTCGTCCGGCTCCAGATCCGGCGACAGCGCATACTCGGCAAAGGTGGCAGGGTTCATCTCAAAGGTATTCAAGGGCATCCAAGGGCATCCAAGGGCCTGACCGAAGTCATGAGTGTCAGGGGCTCGGGGCTCCGCCGTGTTGGCCTTCGTTCCTGGTCCCAAGGACCAGGATGGGTGCGCCTCCAATCTCGTTGAATTCGATGTTCCATTCCATGCCGGCCTGGACACAGATCTCATCCACGGCATGGGCGAAGCTCATGGTCATTCTTGTGATTCCGATTCTCCCCTCTTCGTCCTCCCTCCCTGCATCTCTTCGTTCGCCCGGCCTGATCACGAAATTGATTCCACCTCCGCCCATCTCGCCCACGACCTTCCTGTTGAGATAGTTCAGCGCGTCGAAAACAGAGAGATCATGAAATGAAATATCATCGATCAGGATCTTCTCCAGGACAGCTATCACCTGATGCGCCTTCTCGTCTCCGGGAACAAGGCGGCGATACTCAGCCGCTTCATCAGACGGTATCTCGTTTCCGCCAACTCCCGGCATCAAGAAGCTTGCCACGAGCAAGCCAACAAGCGGGGTTTTCATTTGGCCGGACGCTATGGCGGCGGCAGAACACAGTCAATCCCTTTGATCGTCGCTACCCGTCTCCCACCCGCCGCACCAGCGCGGAGCCCGCCCGCCAACGAACGGCCGCCGCTGCCGGCGCCAAGGTTGACGGCGCCCGCATCACGGCGCCGGATCACCACCGCGTTCCGCGGGCTGTGACGCCGGCCGGGCGCCGAGCACGGCCTCCATCATGCGCACGGCCTCGACGTTCGGCCGCACGTCATGCACTCGCAGCACCTCCGCACCACGAGCCCGCAGCCAGGCGCTCAACGCCACCGTTCCCCACAGTCGCTGGTCGACCGGGGCGCCCCCGAGCAGGGTTCCGATCATTGATTTGCGGGAAACGCCGATCAACAGCGGCCGGCCGCCACGCCTCAGGACATCGAGCGCGCGCAGCAGCTGCAGATTGTGCTCCAAGGTCTTGCCAAAGCCGATGCCGGGGTCCAACACCACCCGGGACGGGTCGATCCCCCGGTCAGCCAGAGTTTGCAGTCGTTCGGTGAAGAAGCCTCCCACCTCGGCCACCACATCCCCGTATTCGGGCGCCCGTTGCATGGTGCGCGGGCTGCCCTGCATGTGCATCACCACCAGACCGCATTCCCGATCCGCCAACAACGGGGCCATCGCGGCATCACCGCGCAAGCCGGTGACATCATTGATCATGTCCGCTCCCGCATCCAACGCCGCCCGGGCCACCGCGGCCTTGCAGGTGTCGACCGACATCAACACGCCGGCACCCGCCCGGGAACGCAGCCCCATGATCACCGGCAAGACACGCCGCACCTCTTCGACGGCATCGACAGGGTCGGCACCCGGTCGAGTGGATTCGCCGCCGATGTCGAGGATGTCGGCCCCCTCGTCCAGCAACCGCAGCCCATGATCGATGGCCAACCCGGCGTGGTGATGACGGCCGCCGTCGGAGAACGAATCGGGGGTCACATTGACAATCCCCATCACCAGGCTGCGATCGAACGCCCTCCGGCGCCCACCCAACGACCAGGACCAGCACGCTGGGGTCGCCTGCCAATCGACGGCTGGCTCCGAGCTGCCCGGGGTGGTCGCCCGCCTTCGCTTGCCGTCCGAGTTCGCCTGCATGCCGACGAATCGGGCCGGGTTCGGCGGCTGACAACCCCGGGTTTCGCCATCCGCGCGGCCGATCCCCCGCGTCCGGCTGGAATCCCTTGCCCATGGTCCCGACTCCGCCTATGATGGAACCGTGATTTGCCATCCCATCCACCACCGCGGCCAGCCCCACGGGCCGAACCCACTGTTGGGGGCGCTTGTCATTGGTTGCCTGATTCTGGCGGGCATTGCCGGGCCGGAAGCCGCCCGCGCCGAGCGTGAGGACGTCCGGGCCCGCATGATCATGCACGACGACGGCAGCCGGACCTACTCCCGGCTTGACCGAAACACCCATGAATTGGGCGAAACCGTGTTCGACCAGCGCGAGGTGCTGGTGCTCTACAAACAGTTCCGCCTCGACAACCAGGATCGCCCGCTGCTCGGCGCCATTTACGATGGCGGCCGCAATCTGGTCGCCCGCATCGAATACGGCTACGACAATTTCGGCCGCATGCTTGAGGAACGCATGTTCAACCCCCGCGGCCAGGTCATCCGCCGGGTGCTCTATCTGTACGATGCCCAGGGCAACCGCACCGTGCGGGCGATGGACTATGATCCCGGCCAGCAGGCCCCGCCGCGGGAGGTGAACCCGTCCGAGGTCGAGCCGACCATCGTCACCCCCGACGTCATGGGCTCGCGCCTGCGCGAAGGCGACCAGGTGTTCGAGGACGGCAGCTTTGAGGTTCCGCGGGCAACCACCCGCCGGCAGCGCCGTTGAGCCAACGGCAGCGCTCGCCACCATCCCGGCGTCTTCCACCCGCCTGATTCGGGACCGCCAGCCCAGCGTCCACATCCGAAGACACCCGCCCGCGCCGGTTTCAGTCGGGAATTTGCCGCGGGGTTGCGTCGCAACGCTGCGCGACCAGCATGTGGGCCTGCTCGTTGTAATGCCGGTAATCGGGAAAGCGGTCGGACAACTCGACCCCGACGTCGACCGCTTGGCTGTCGAATCCCTGTAGCCGCAACTCATCGGCCAGGCGGGGGATCGACAGCAGGTTCCAGTGATAATCGTCCGCCGGTTGGATGAGGTGCTCGGCAACGTGGGCGGCATTGAACAGCGACAACCAAAGCTCGTCGCCCGCCACCCTGGACGTCTCCGTCAACGCCTCCAGCATGGCCTCCTCGGACAGGTGCTCGTAAAGATCGAACACCGCGACCACGTCGAACGATCGGTCGGGCAGCGCCAGCCGGCAGGCGTCGCCGGTGTCGAACGCCACGTCCGGAAACCGCCGCCTGGCGTTGGCGATGTTGTCATGGCAGACGTCGATGCCCTGGTAGTCGATCCAGTCGGCAAGGCCGTAACGGTCCCAGAACCGATAGTCGTTGGCCGAGCCGCAAGCCAGCTCAAGCACACCCGGGCGCGATGGCCCGGCGGCACCGGCCTCCCCGAGGGCGGACCGCCACAGCGCCTCGAACGGACTGGTGAGATCGTCGAAGCCGGCCACCAGGCAGCGCGCCAGCTGGTCGAACAGTTCGCGCACGTCAAAGTGCCGGGCCCGTTGCCGCCGGAAGTCGGCCCGCAGGAAGCCCGGCAGTCCCGAGTCCACCGCCGGGTCGGGATCGGCGATGGCCAGATGCAGCTGCGGAAACCAACCTTCGCGCCGACCCAGCAGGGCGAACGAGGCGCAGGCGGAGAAATACAATTCCTCCTCGATCAGATCGTGGAATCGACCTGGATGCAGGCGATCGACCAGAAACGACCGCATCAGCACGCTCTGGGCATTGATGGTCGGATGCTCGACCTCCTGAATGAGATAGCGGTCGAGCCGCTCGCGCCCGTAGCGCGACCAGCGCGCCGCCAGGCGTCCGCCTTCAGCCGTGGGTTCAGGGTCCATGAAACAAACAATCCGGGACCGCCTCCAGCCGGCGGCGGTCCGTGGCAAGTCCATCGCGCCGCCGCCGCCCCGGGTCAAGGGTCAGGCCGCTTCCCGTGTGGTCCGCCGAACAGAATGTGCCTCGGCAGATGCGGCAGTTTCTTCAACGGCGGGGCGCAAAGGGAGATCTGGTGAAGCCGATCAACGGTCCGCCGTTGCGGCCCTTGGGGAAAATGGCGGAAGCCGGCCCCGGCCAGCGGTGGATTCCGGGCGCTCGGCCGATTGGCCTTGCCCCTGCGCAGCCGCTGTCGGATGTTGCGCCCATGCTTCGATGCGCCGTTTTCAGCACCAAGCCGTATGACCGCCAGTTCCTCGACCAGGCCAACAGCGAGTCAGACGGAGGCCACCGGTTCGATTATCTGGACGTGCCGCTGAACGACCGCACCGCCTCGCTGGCGGTGGACCAGGATGCGGTCTGCGCGTTCGTCAATGACGTGCTCGACGCCGCCGTGCTGGAGACGCTGGCGGGACAGGGTGTGAAAGTAATCGCCATGCGCTGCGCCGGCTTCAACAACGTCGACCTGGCGGCCGCCCACCGGCTCGACATCCCGATCCTGCGGGTGCCGGCCTACTCGCCGCATGCGGTGGCCGAACACGCCCTGGCACTGATCCTCGGCCTCAACCGCCACACCCACCGCGCCTGGTCCAGGGTGCGCGACGGCAACTTCGAGCTGGACGGCCTGCTGGGCTTCGACCTCAACGGCAAGACCGTGGGCGTGGTCGGCACCGGTCGTATCGGCGAGGTGTTCTGCCAGATCATGCAGGGTCTCGGCTGCCGGGTGCTGGCCTACGATCCCTATCCGAACGAAAACTGCACCGCGATGGGGGTCCAATACCGTGAACTTGACGACCTGCTGCGCGAATCCGACATCATCAGCCTGCACTGTCCCTTGTCTCCTGAAACCCATCACCTGATCGGCGCCCCCCAGCTGCGGCTGGTCAAGCACGGCGTGATGATCATCAACACCTCGCGCGGCGCCCTGCTGAACACCCGGGCGATGATCGACGGCCTCAAGACCGGGCGGGTGGGGGCTCTGGGCCTGGACGTGTATGAGGAGGAAGCCGACCTGTTCTTCGAAAACCTGTCGAACAAAGTGATCTCCGACGACGTGTTCATGCGCTTGACGACCTTCCCCAACGTCCTGATCACCGGTCACCAGGGTTTTTTCACCAGCGAGGCCCTGGCCAACATCGCCGCCACCACGGTCGGCAACCTGACCGCGTTCGACCGCGGGGAAGCCTTGGAGAACCGGGTGATTTCGTGAGCGCCCGTGCCGTCGTTTCCCTCCCCCGCAGCAGAAGCAAGCGGCATGACCATGCGCAACCCGCGGCCGCAGCCTCGTAGGTTGAATTGGCTCCATTCGACCTCCGGTGGGTCCTGATTGCCCCCCGCGGGGTAGGGCGAGGCGTTGTGGAACCCAAGGAGCCGCGGCATCCTTGCCGCGAAGGGTCGCAGCGGCAGTGGACCACCTCGACCCTGCTGGCGCGCAAAACGGCAGGGATGCCGTTTCTCCTTGGGTGCTTCCAAACCGCCCGCGTAGAGCCAAAGCCCCCGCAGGCCTTGAACCTGCCGTTGTTCCGATCTCCACGCCGGTCCGGCGAACGCGGCTCACCGGGGACGGTTCGCCCTACCGTTGCCAGCGCATTTCATTCGCCTGGTATCCACGAATCACCACGCGGCATCGCCCCCCGCGGGCAGACCCCGCGGGGTAGGGCGAGGCGTCCCGGCCAAGCCGCGCGGGCCGAACGATCTCCTTTCGTCCCACCGCCCCGCACACCAAACCGCCCGCCACCTGACCCCGCCGCTGCCATAGTCGGGCCCGGGTTGGCACTTGCAAAGGCGCTCGACGCAGTGAATGGGAACACCGGGCGTCAGCTTGACCGGCACTGGTTCCACAAGCCGTCCGCCCGCTTCGCCATCCAACAGCTTGCCGCTTTCATGACTCATGATTCCCGCTGGACCGGGGTGTTCCCGGCCGTCATCACCCATCTGCACCAGGACCAGTCGCTGGACCTCGAATCCTCTGCACGCCACTTCGGCCAACTGATCGATTCCGGAGTCTCCGGTCTGGTGGTGTGCGGCTCCCTCGGCGAGGGGCAGTGCCTGCAGCCCGAGGAGAAGCTCAAGGTTCTGTCCTGCGCGGTCGACACCGCCGCGGGCCGGATACCGGTGCTCAGCGGCGTGGCGGAGATGACCACCCGCACCGCGGCGCGTTTCATGCAGCAGGCCGCCGACCTCGGTGCCGCGGGATTCATGGTGCTGCCGCCGATGGTCTACAAGCCGGACCCGCGCGAGACCGGGCACTGGTTCCGCACCCTCGCGGCCGCCACCCCGCTGCCATGGATGCTCTACAACAATCCGATCGGCTACCACACCGATGTCACCCCGGCGATGTTCGCCGAACTGGCGGACATTGAAAACCTGACCTCGATCAAGGAGAGCAGCGCCGACCCGCGCCGGGTGACCGAGATCCGCAACGAGGTGGGCGATCGCTACCAGATCTTCACCGGCGTGGATGACCTGGTGCTCGAGTGCAGCATCAACGGCATCGACGGCTGGGTGGCCGGCAGCGGCATTGCTTTCCCCCGGGAAAACCAGCGCCTGTGGCAGCTGACCCGGGACGGCGAATGGGACCAGGCGCGGCAGCTCTACCGCTGGATGCAGCCGCTGATGAAGCTCGACACCCACATCCATTTCGTGCAATACATCAAGCTGTTGTGTCAGGAAACCGGGCTCGCCGCCGAGTGGGTGCGCGAACCGCGCCTGCCGATTGCCGGCGAGGAGCGCGAGCGGGTGCTCGGCATCATCCGTCGCACCCTGGCCAATCGACCCTCATGAACCAGCCCTCGCGGCGCCTCCGGGTGATCGATTCGCACACGGGCGGCGAACCCACCCGGACGGTGCTCGACGGCCTCGCCGCCGACGAACTGGAGTCGTGGCGCCGGGCGGTGCTGTGCGAGCCGCGCGGCCACGAGGTGCTGGTCGGCGCCCTGCTTGAGCCACCCCGATCGACGGAGGCGGTGGCGCGGGTGACGTTTTTCAACAATGTCGGCCTGCTCGGCATGTGCGGCCACGGCATGATCGGGGTCGCGGCCACCCTGAGGCATCTGGGGCGCATCGGTCCCGGGTGCCACCGGCTGGAAACTCCGGTCGGCGACGTCGTGGCCGAACTGCGTCACGACGGCCGCGTCAGCCTGCGCAATGTGCGGTCGTGGCGCAAGGCCGCCAACGTCCGGGCCGGCGGCGTGAGCGGCGACGTGGCCTGGGGCGGCAACTGGTTCTTCCTGGTGTCCGACCACGGTCTTGAGTTGTCTCTCGACCGGGCGCGGGAGTTGACCGACGCCTGCCTGGCCATGCGCGAGGCGGTGCATGCGGCGGGCTATCCGGAGGTCGACCACGTCGAATTGTTCGCCCCGCCGCGTGATCCCTGCAACGACAGCCGCAACTTCGTCCTGTGCCCCGGCGGTGAATATGACCGGTCCCCCTGCGGCACCGGCACCAGCGCCAAGCTGGCCTGCCTGGCGGCCGACGGCCGGCTCGGACCCGGGCAA
>SKLO01000167.1 GCA_007123195.1 Verrucomicrobiales bacterium
GTGGCACCCTCACGGCCAACGGCGACCTCGCCCTGATGCTCGATCCGTCCTACACCCCGGTGGCCGGCGATTACTTCATCCTCGCCGAGTTCGCCGCGCTCGATCCCGGCTCCAACCCCAACCTGGTCCTGCCCGCGCTCGGAGCCGGCTTTGGCTGGAATACCGGCTTCGACAACGGCTACGCCTTCGCCCAGATCACCCCCGAACCCGGTCGCGCCATGCTGCTCACCCTCGGTGCCCTGCTGCTCGCCCTCCGCCGCCGCCGCTGAGACGCTGGCCGCCGCGCCTCCTTGGGCTGGTCCCACATCACCACCTCCATGCCGCGCGCAGCACCCAAGGAGAAACGGCATCCCTGCCGTTCAGGGCTCCACCACTGACCCCACGGTCCCACCCCGCCCCGACCCCTCGCGGCAAGGATGCCGCGCCTCCTTGGGTTCCCCGTGCCACGCCCCATCCAACGCGCAAGGCGCAAGGCGAAACAACCCAAGTCGCGCGGCAGCCCCGGCACAGGCCGATCCCTGCCGCTCAACGCTCCACCTCAATCCGGCAACAACAGCAAATCGAGCGCCCACAGACTCACCGCCAGCGCGCCGAGCGTTGCCAGCAGCAGCACCGCCCGCCCCGGCCAGTCGAGCCGACGATGGCGGCCGAAACCTGGCGGCAACGCCACGCACAGGACGAACAGCAGCAGCCACAGGAACCAGGTTGCCAGCCCGATCACCAGCGCCATCATCTCCGGCGCGTGGATCGACGCCGCCAGATGGGCCACCGGCAGCAGCGCGATGCCGGTCAGCCAAGGGGACGAAGCCAGGTTGATCACCCGGCACAGGGTCAGCACAAAGTTCACCGCCACCAGCCCCAGCAGCCAGGCCAGCCCCAACAACAGATCGCCCGGCTCGATCATCCGGTGGACTCGCTCAAAACCCACCGCCAGCACCACCGCCACCAGCAGGTAGGATCCCCGGCCCAGCCCGCCGTGGCGAGCCACCAGCGCTGCGGCAAACTGCGGGTCCATCGCCGGTGGCGACTCCGCCGCCGGTTCGGACCCGCGGCGTGCGGCCGGCGATTCCTTGGCATCAGGGGCCGGCTTCGGGTCCGGTGAATCGGCGCCTCCGGAAGCTTGCTTGGGTCGGGGATCTTGCATGTCTGAGATGGCCAGGATTGGGAATCGGGATCGGCGCTGACGGCGCCCGCCAAGTCGCCCGCTGCACGCCCAACCTCAGCGGATGGTGAACCCGCGCAAGTCATTCGGCGCCGCCACCGCTTCAATCACGTGGTCGCGGATCAACGGACCCAAATTGCTGTCGGCGATCGCCCGGATGAACCCGTTGACCTCGTCCGGATCCCACGACGACGCCAGCATCTCCACCCGGCCGTCCGGCAGGTTCCGGATCCAACCCGACACCTCGTAGCCGGCCGCCAGCCGCTTGACCGCATAGCGAAAACCCACGCCCTGCACGGTGCCTTCAAAAAAAACGTGATAAGCAGTCATGACAGCGGCGCGACGGTGGAAGCCCGGGCGGCCAATCCGATCACTGAACCACAGGAGCCCGGCGGCAGCAACCAGCCACCCGGAAACTCTCCGCACCCGGCAACCCAACACGCCGCCACACCGTGGGGGCAGCCTTCCAGGGTGCCCCGCGTCCGCCCCAGAATGCCCACGTCCGCCCCCTCCCACACCACCTCTGCCCGCTCACCCCTCCGCCACCGCAACTTCCCCGCGCGAAGCGTTTGCGCCGGCACGCCGGCTTGCCTACGGTTTCCACCCCATGCAAGCCCTGACCCTGATCGGCCCCAGCCAATTCACCTTCGGCCAGGTCGCCGACCCCGAACCCGCCGCCGACGAGGTGCTGGTGCGGGTCCGCGCCTGTGGCATTTGCGGCAGCGACATCCACGGCATGGACGGCAGCAGCGGCCGTCGCCAGCCGCCGGTCATCATGGGCCACGAGGCCGCCGGCGATGTGGTCGCCACCGGCAGCGCGGTCAAAAACTGGAGCATCGGCCAACCGGTGACCTTTGATTCCACGGTCTTCTGCGGTCGTTGCCCCGCCTGTCTCAGCGGCCAGGTCAATCTGTGCAGTTCGCGCCAGGTGCTCGGCGTCTCCTGCGACGATTACAAGCGCGACGGCTGCTTCGCCGAACTGGTGGCCCTGCCGCAGCACATCCTCCACGCCATCCCGCCGGGCGTCAGCCACGTCGAGGCCGCCTTCGCCGAACCGATCTCCGTCGCCCTGCACGCGGTCAACCGCCTGCCCGCCACCCCGCGTCACGCCGTCGTCGTCGGCACCGGCCTGATCGGCCTGCTCGTGGTCCAGGCCCTGCGCCGCGCCGGTTGCCCGCACATCCTGGCCATCGATCGCGATCCGGCCCGGCTCGAACTGGCACGCCGGTTCGGCGCCGCCGACACCCTGCAGCCGGACGGCGCCGACGCCGCCGCCTGGGTCCACGACCGCACCGACGGCGGCGCCGACGCCGCCTTCGAGGTCGTCGGCCACGAGGTCACCCTCGACCTCGCCATCCACGCCAGCCGAATCGGCGGCGCCGTGGTGTTGGTGGGCAACCTGTCGCCGCGACCGCCGTTCGCCCTGCAAGCCGTGGTCACCGGCGAGCGCACACTCCACGGATCCTGCGCCTCGGCCGGGGAATATCCCGATGCCCTCGCCGCGGTCGCCGATGGCTCGATTCAAGTCCAGCCCCTGCTGAGCGCACGCGCGCCGCTGGCCGACGGCGAGCAATGGTTCGCCCGCCTCGCCAAAGGCGAACCCGGCCTGATGAAAGTGGTGCTGGAGCCCTGAACCCCATCCGCCAACCCATCAAAGTCCAACCACATTCAACGAACAATCCCCGCAAATCCCCACCAACCACCAACCATTAACCACCCCCCCATGAACGACCCCAGCCAGCCGTCCACCGCCACCGCAGCCGAGGGTCAGCCAGGCCAACCACCGGTCGCCCTGGTCACCGGCGCCAGCCGCGGCCTCGGGCGCCGGTTTGCCGCCACCCTCGCCGCGGCCGGCTGCCAGGTCGCCATCACCAGCCGGCGCCGCGCCGACCTCGATGGCACCCGCGAGGAACTCGACCGGCTCGGCATCGAGGCCCTGCCAGTGGCGCTCGACGTCACCATCGAATCCAGCATCCGCGACGCCGTCGCCCGCATTGCCGATCACTTCGGCCGCATCGACGTGCTGGTGAACAACGCCGGCTGCAACATCCGCAAACCCGCCCTGGAAGTCGGCTGGGACGACTGGAACACCATCCTCGACACCAACCTGCGCGGCGCGTTCTTCGTCGCCCAGCACACCGCCCATCACATGATCGCCCATCGCTACGGGCGCATCATCAACATCGGCTCCGTGACCTCGGTGGCCGGCTCGGCCGGGCTCGGGCCCTACGGCGCCAGCCGCGGCGGCATCAAGCAACTGACCATGAGTCTGGCGGACGACTGGGGACCGCACGGCGTCACCGTCAACTGCCTGGCACCCGGCTGGTTCAAGACCGCCCAGAACGCCGTGCTGTATGAGTCCCGGGAATGGGTCGACTACCTGTGCGACCGCATCCCGCTCAAGCGACCCGGCCGGATCGACGACCTCGACGCTCCCCTCTTGTTCCTCGCCTCGGAGGGCAGCCGCTACGTCACCGGCCAGACCCTGCTGGTCGACGGCGGCATCTCCACCGGGGCCACCCGCGCGCTGCCACGCCCGGCTGACGACTGAGGGTCTGGCGACCCGGGGCGCCGCCACGTCAGTCCTGCAGCAGGGGCGGCAGAAATCTGCCGTGCAGGGCGCCCCGGCAGAACCACGCCAGCCAGGCCAGGCCCGCGTAGGCGAGCAGCAGGACGATGCGCTCCCACCCATCCATGTGGTAAAACCCGCCCCAGGCGGCCCAAGTGATTTGCACCGCGAGCACCGCCGCCACGGGCAGCACGACCCAGCCGAACAGCGGAATCAGCCACACCGTGGCCAAGGCGAAGCAGAACATCAGCAGCGGCAGGAAAAGCTCCAGTTCAACCGGGTGATTCGACAGCATGAACAGCGGCAGCGCGGCCGCCGACACCGCCGCGGTCCGCGTCAGGGCGCTCAGTAGCGGTCTGGCCAGCGCCTTGCGCCTCACCGGCTGCCCGCCTGGATCCTCCACCGGCTTGATCCTCCGCCGCAGGTGGCCGCAGACCGCCGTGAAGTTCTCCGGCAGGCAGACGACCATCATCACCGGTCTCCAGCTGTTGCGCAGTGTGATCATGCGCCGTGCCTCGTCGATCTCAACATGGTCAACGGCTTCCCATCGAACAAACTCACGCTCGCGCGCAGCGGCCGCGGCCCCGGCGCCCGCGGTGGCGGCGCTGCGGCCGAGGATGCCGCCCAGCATGGCCAGCCGGTTGGCGCTGGTGGCCCGCTTGTCCACCGTTTCCCAGAGCGCGCCCTTGGCGTCCAGCGTGAAGCGGACCCGGATTCGGTTGCCGAAGAACAGCGCCATGATCAGCAGCATGAACAAGCCAAGCCCCAGAGCGCCCAGCGCGCTGACCAGCAGGATCTGAGGGATGGCATCGAACTCCCCGGTGGCGGCGAAGATGAAACTCATCAGGAACGCCATCAGCAGGCCCGCGCCCACCGCCACCAGCAGGGTCTGCCGCATGATCAGGGGGTTGGTCAGCAGCGCGATGTCCTTCTCCCAGGTGATGGTTTCGACGGGTGCGGTCGCAGCGGATCCGGCTGCCGGAGTGCCGCACGACGGGCAGTAGCGGTCGTCGGGTTCAAGGGCGGCTCCGCAGCCCGGACAAATGGCAGGGGAAGTTGTTTTCATCATCGTTGTTCGGGTTGGAGGTTCGCGCCACAGGATCTGCAGAAGCGGGCGTTTGATGAAAGGTCCTGGCCGCATTGTGTGCAGAAGCGACGCTGCGGAGGGGCGGTTTCCTGGCTGCTCCAAGGCGGCACCCCTCGAATGCGTGAAACAAGCGTGTCGCGGTCCAAATCGGTTTTCACCATGAACTGCTCCCACGGCGTGGCGAGCGACTCGTCGCCGAGAACCTCCGCGGCGATTTCCGTGAACTGATCCGGTCCGACAAATAGTAAGAGGGCCTCGCCGACCTCCTCCTCGCCAAGGTCAACCAGCCAGATGCCGCTCGGCGTGCGCCAGCCGATCAGAGAGGTGCCCTCAATCGAATCGGAGTCATCAAGCCATTGCGAGACGAGGCCGAAGTTCAGACTGCCGCTCAACCCCCACACAAGCGGACTCAGTAAAGGCGGAAGCGTGAACAGAGGTTCACCCGCCCCGTCCGGATCAACCTGCCGTATCCGGTTGAGCCGGACCATCTCCGCGATCAGGTCGGGAAGCCGCTCTGCAAGGTCGGCGGGCATCCGTCGCGGTGCAAGCAGCCGGAACAGCGACACGGTCCAGCCTGGATCGGGGCTGGCTATTCCGTCCCCCCATGCCCGAACGATCTGAGCCGCGCTGACGCCGGCGGGAGCGCCTCCTTGTCGCTGCAACCGGCGTTCCAACGCCGCCGCGCGGGTCGCATCGATACAGGCAACCAGGACCCAGAGATGATCGGCGGGGAGTTCCACATGGATCGGCCCCGGATCAGCCACAGTCTCCAACGAAAGTCTGGAGAAGAAGCCTGCACGAAGGACAGCCAGGCTTACAGGCCCTGTCAGTCGGACGCGGTCTCCCGCCCGCGACACTTGAAATCCAGGGCCATAGCCTTCAGGATCTGGAAAGAGATATTGCCCGGCGAAACCACTGGTGCCGTCTCCCAGGATGAGATCGATGGCACGCCCGGGATCGAACAAAGCTGGAACAGACCAAATCCACGGACCTGCCAGATTCTGCAGAGCTGCTGTTAGTGCCTCGTCATCCGGAGAGCCGTCGGGCAATGACATGCGGGCCAGTGGCGAGAGCGTCCCTCCGGCCCGGATTGCAGGGGTGGCCAGACTCACCAACCCCCTTCCGGATAGGTCCAAGGTTTCGAATCCGGCGGCGTCACGCCGCAGGCGCGGGATGTCCGGCATACTGCCGGTATTCAGCTTATTGTTCATGGCAGGCTCCCCATCCAGGTTGACAGTTTGTCCATATACTCCTCGTATCCTCCGCGAAATCCCAACTCCTTGAGGGCGGAATCGCGCACGAGGGGACAAAGGTCCCGTTTGTTCACCACCGCTTCCCCTTTTCGGAGCATGTCGGACATCCGCGGAACATGGCCGGTGCGCCTGTAGGAATCGTGGGCCAGTTTTTTTGCCAGCTTGCCCATCTTGACGCCCTGTTCCATTGCTTCGGTTTCGACGACGAAAGATCCCTTGCCTTGCTCCCAGCCGTGGGTGGTCTTGTATTTGTAGCCCAGCTTGAGCTGTTCCGGGTCCGTGGGCCTGGCGCCTCTTGCGATGGAGGATTTCCCTCCAGCCCGCATTCCGGGTTTCATGACGGTCTTCTCCGAGCTGAAGGCCTGAAGCGCTTCAGGATGTTTGACATCCATGCAGGCCTGCCCATGACCCTCCGCCCATGCCTTGTGCTGCTGTGCCCGGGTCATTCCTTCCCATTTTTTTCCGGGGAAAAGCTTTTTGGCCTGTTCTAGGGAATATCCCGAATGCCCGGCGAAGCTCTTGTTGTAAGCGGCCTCCCATTCGCTGGCGGGGACCTCCTTCCAATAACCTCCGCCGCCCTTCTGCGGAATCCATTTTTGAAAAATCGCGTCGTTATCTGTGTTGATGAGGCTGCTCTGGCCCGGGGTTCGCACCCCGCCGGGGCGGTACTTGACGCCCGGACTCTTGGTTTGCAAATAGTCGACGACGTCCTTGTTCGTTGCGCTGTAGATTTTCGTCTGGGTCTGGTTGAATGCCCTCTGGACGCTTTGCGACGCTTCCTTGAGCGTGCGCATTTCCGCCGGATTGCGCATGGCTTCAAGCACCTTTGCCTCCGGGACAGCTCCCGTGGAGGCCACATCATTCGCAATGCCTTGCGCACTCGCCTTGCTCTTGGCCATGTACGATTCGTAAGCCTGCTGGGCCTCAAGCCCACCCTTGTTGAGGGCTTGGATAACAGCATTGGTGGCGGCCTCTTCCGAGGTGGCCCGGGCAAGCTCCTCCTGGGCGCTCCTCAAGGCCGACCGGAGCTTGCCGGGCTTCAAGCCTGCCTTGCCACTTTGCAAGGATTGGATCTGCTGCTTCAACTCACCCACCCTGGCGCTTTGCCTGGCTGCTTCCCGGGCCAGTTCGTGCTTGAGCTTGGCCGATGGAATCAATGAAGGGAGCTTTTCCGTTCCCGGCACGGACGCCGTCGTGTAGTCCTTGCCGATGAACTTGGCAATCATGAGGAGCCTCGCGCATTTCACCGCGATGGCCGGAATCGCCCATAGCTTTTCCTCTGACGATGCGTGTTCGTCCCAGAAAGAGCTGAGCTCTTCGATCGGCAGAATCTCCCTTCCCAGGGTTCTCCAGATGCTACCCAACGTCTCCTTGGCAACCCACAGCGAACCCATGTCACCGAACGAGGAGCGTCCCGAACGGTAATCCTGAATCAGCTCGGTAACATCAAGCCGGATCTGGTTGTAGCCTTCAAGGATCGCGCCGGGAATCGAGATCACTCCCTCAGTAAAACCGACCACCCCGTCCTTCACCGCGCCGCTGACATCGAGAATTGTCCGGCTGGTTTCGATGACATACGGATTCTCGGTGAATGCCTCCACGGTATCCTGAATGCGCTCGGCCATGGTGTCGCGGCCCGTAGGTTCCAGCAGCGGTGTGCCACCAGCGATACCGGGGTCGGGGGGGAATTCGGGGAAATCAGGTAGCTGCAGTCCTCCGATCACCGTCAATGGCCGCCGCGACGGGGCCAGGCCGGCTGCGGTTTCCGCTGCAGACCGCGGTGGTGGAGGCCCGTTCTCCTGGTCGTTCGGTCCGCTGCGGGGGCCCTCCGCAGGTCCGCCGCCTGTCGTCGGACTGCCCGGCGGCGCGGGGGCGTGTCCTCCCAGCAGTCCGATGAGGATGGCCACGAGTCCCGGTGCGAGCACGCCGACCAGTGCCTGGGTCATGTCTGCCGGTCCCGGCAGGTCGCCGATGGAGCCCATGGGGGGGATCGCGTCAAGCCCCGCCGCCATGGCTGTCAGGAGCGGCAGCAGCTCGCGGTCCAGCCATTCCTGAGGGCTTGGGAGCACGTCTGGAACATCACCCGGCGGCGGGGTGCCATAAGCGGGCATGATGGCGGTGACGGAGAGCGGAAAGCCGTGGCAGCTTGCCTGCAGTTCGACCACGGCCTCGTTCCCGTCCCAGATCACTGAATTCGTCCACCCGCCGTTGATGCGCAGCCGGACCTGCACCTCGCCGACGGGCGGACCTCCATTGGCGTCCGTGATGGTGTAGGAGGGCGACAGAACCTGTCCCGGTTGCAGATCGACCGGCAGATGAATGACGGCGCGGCAGGGTCTGAGCCCCGTAGCGGGGGGAGCGGCGACCGGGGGTGCGCAGCAGAACCTCAGCCTGCTGATGACAAGATCGGCCTCCTGTCTCCACTTGGACTGGTTCGGCCCCCTGAGATCCGCCAGCAACATCACGCGGTGGGAGCCCACTTGGATGTAGTAGACCGTCGCTCCACGATGCCCGCGCTGGCCGCGCGCCACGTATCCACGGTAGCCGCTTACTTCGAATGGTTCATATTGCCAGTCCAGCGTGTCGTCGAAATCATACTGCCTGAACTCGGCCAAACTGGCAGGAATGCTGCCGACACCTTGGTCGAACACTTCGATAAACGCCCCGTCCCGGTCCATGGGCCGTCCCCCCTCAAACATGAGGATGGCCGTGCCTCCCAAGCCATCCCGGTGCCCCGTCCATTCACCGGGAAGGCTGTCGTAGGTCACCCTGAGAGGGTGCGCGCGTTCCTGGGCGTGGCCAGGGGTCCCGGGCATCAGCAGCAATGCCAGAAGCATGAGCGCGGCGCCCAAAACGCTATTGCCTTGATTGCGTTGCATGGATTTGTCAGGGTAGCGGCAGTGCGTTGCGGAGCATGGGCACCATCAGCATCCATGCGGCCGCGAAAACCGCGGCTCCCACGCAGGGCAGCAGCGCGGCGAACCAGCTCTGTTTCCCCAGTTTGGCAAGCTCCGCCCCGGCCATGGCGCCGCTGATCATCAGGCCGGCCGAGGCGAAGGCCTGCACGGCGCTCCAGCCCAGGCGCAGTTCGGCGAACGCGGCCAGCACGGTGAAGGGGATCAACATCAGGAAGCCCGTGTCCACCGCCCTGCGGATGGCGGCGGCCCCGTGGTCGCGGCGGATGGCGGGGTGGAAGATCACCATGGCCCAGCCGTAGATCGAACGACCGATGACGCCCAACGCCAGCGCCAGCAGCACGACCCCCGCCAAAGCCACGGGCTCGGGTTCGGGCTCGCCACCCCGGCCCAACAGCCAGCCAAGGATTGCAAAACAGGCAACAATCGGCAGACGCCGGAACCAGCCGCGCCGTGAACGTCCGCGACCGTGCGTCATGTGGCTGCCGGCGACGCCGGAGGCAGCTGTCGAGGTTGCTGGGATTGGTGGACTTGGCTTCATGGTGCGACCTTGCCTCCGACTCGGGATTCAGGTTGTTCCGCATGACCGCCCGTGGGCGACGGGGCGGGTGCCAGAACCAGGCGGAATCCGGTGATGTTGTTCCGCCAGGCGGGGCGCTGGCTTGA
>SKLO01000137.1 GCA_007123195.1 Verrucomicrobiales bacterium
CGGGAGCGCGAGGAGCGACGCCAGGCCCGGCGCGAGGCGCGTGATCTCGCCCGCGCCGAGGGTCGCTACGAGGAGTGGCGCGCGCAGGACGACGCCGATCGCGAGGAACGGCGCCGCCGCTCGGCGGAGGACGACGACGAGGACGATGAGAAGTCGCCGTTCCGCGCCGAGGACCTCAAGATGCGGCTGCTGATCGCGCGCGGCCATCTCGACGACGTCGAGGTGAATATCCGCACCACCGACGAACGGACCGAGTTCCTGCTGGACGACATGCGCTACGGCCTGGCGAATGTGGACGTCGATCCCGATGCGCTGGCGGAGTTCAACCACGCCGATCTCACCGTCGAGGGACGCCTGCAGGTGCGCTCGCTGCGCTCGGGGCGGCACATGGCGGACGTGCGCTTCGACGGCGCCGGCCCGATGCGGCCGTTCGAACTGGAGGAGGGCATCTGGCTGCCTGACATCCGCCTGGACATTTCGCTGCTGCAGGGCAGCAGCTTTGCCGGCATGCCGATGTTCGAGTCGCTCGGCAAGTGGCTGGAACTGCTGGCGGCGATCGGGCTCAACCTCACCGGGCTCGACCTCGCCGGATCGCTGGTGGAGGACGCCAACACCGCCCTGCACTACCACAACGGGTATTACGAGTTCACCAAGGCGTTCGAACTCGTGTTCGAGACCTACCGGCTCAGCATTCGCCGCGGCGCGTGGATCGACGCCGTCGAGGACCAGCACCGCATCCGCGGCACGCTGCTCGGCGACCCCGAGTGGACCGCCGAGGCGCTCGCGGGGGTGTCCTCGTTCGTCCGTCGCGTGGCCGGCGAGGAATCGGCCGAGCGATTCACCGAGCGCGTGCGCGAGGCGGTGGTCGACGAGGAGGGACGGCTGCGGCTGGACTTCACCTCCGAGGGCGCGTTGTCCGACCCCGATTTCAAGGTGAAGCAGAAAATCCCCGACCTGCGCGACGCCGCCCGCGACGTCGGTCGCGATATTTTGCGCAACCTGTTCCGCTGACCGGGGCAGCGGTCCCCTCGCCGACGGGCATCCCGGCCGCCGGTCGGCGCCGTTGATGCATCTTGAAGCCACGGACCCGGCCACCGCCCTTGTAAACCAAGCATGCACACCGTCCACATTTTGTCCCCCGGCGCCGCTGTCAGGCGGTCGGGCAACGTCTGCACGGCCCGGCAATGGGCCGCGATGATCGAGTGACCGGCGGTCAAGGTGGAAGTGGTCACTTCCCCGGCAGCCGCGCCACCCGACGTGCTGATCGCGCTGCACGGGGTCAAGTCGCACGCCGCCATGGCCGATTACCGGCGCCGAAGGCCGGATGGCAGGCTGATTCTGGTGTTGACAGGCACCGACCTGTATCCACAGCCGGGGCGGGCATGCCTTGAATCGATGGATCTGGCCGACCGCATCGTGGTGCTGCACCCGGCGGCCGTGAGCGACCTGCCGCCGCGCGCGCGGCAGCGCGCCGTGGTGATCGTGCAGTCGGCGCAACCTGCGGCCGATCCCGATGCCGGCACGGAACCCGCGGGCGGGGACGGGTTCCAGGTCGCGGTGGTGGGGCACTTGCGCGAGGTCAAGGATCCGCTGCTGGCGGCGGCGGCGGCGCGACGGTTGCCGGCCGCCTCCCGGATCACGGTGGTGCACGCCGGCGGTATCCTGGAACCCGGCTTCCATGAACTGGTGCGGCGTGAGCGCGAGGACAATCCGCGCTATCGATGGCTGGGTGAACTGGAGGCGGAAGCCACCGCGCGGCTGATCGCCCGCAGCAGATTGATGGTGCTCAGTTCCCGGTCCGAGGGCGGGGCCCGGGTGGTCGGCGAGGCGGTGGTGAACGACACGCCGGTACTCAGCACCCGCATCGCGGCCACCGAAGGGCTGCTGGGAACCGATTATCCCGGGCTGTTTCCAGTCGGCGACGCCGGGGCGCTGGCGGCGCTGCTGCAGCGCTGTGAAGCCGAGCCCGGATTCCTCGACTCGCTGCGGCGACGGTGCCGGCGGCGGGCGCAACTGTTCGACCCCGTGCGCGAGCGCGGGGCGCTGGTCTCGCTGGTGGGCGAATTGCTGCCCGACTGCATGAAGATGGAGATGTCATGATGGATCAACCGACCCTGTTGAGGGAACTGGAACGCTGCGACCGGCGCATGACGGCGCTGGTCGAGGACCTCGACGACCGGCAGCTGGACGTGCCGTATCAACCCGGCATCAATCCGCCGGTGTGGGAACTCGGGCACACGGCGTTCTTTTTTGAATTTTTCCTGCTGCGCCGGCTCCATGGCGTGAAACCGCTGATGCCCGGGTTCGATCCGGTGTGGGACTCGTTTGACATCCCGCATCGCGAGCGTTGGACGCCCGGCGTGGTGCCTGACAAGGCCACTACCATGGACTACTACCGGCGGGTGATCGACCGGACCCTCGATCATTTCGCGTCCGGTGACGGACCGGGTCGCGAGGGGCGTTATCTCGGTCAGTATGTCATCGCCCATCTGTGCATGCACATCGAGTCGCAGATCTGGTGCCGCCAGACGCTGGGTTATCCGCCGCCGTCGTTTGCCGGAGCCGACCAAGGCTCGCCGTTGAATCCACCGCCACCGCCTGCAGACCCCGGCGGCGGCGGTCCAGCGGCGACCGATGACGCCGAAGTGCCGGCCGGGCGCTGGTTCATCGGCATGCCGGGCGCCCGGCCCGCCTGGGAGGCGGCGGAATTCAGCTTCGACAACGAGCGCCCCGGGTTCGAACTCGACCTGCCGGCGTTCCGCATCTCGCGCAGGTTGGTTTCCAACCTCGAGTTTCTCGGGTTCGTCGAGGACGGCGGCTACGACCGACCGGAGTTGTGGAGCTTTGGCGGCCGCTACTGGCGGCGCGCACGCTCGCTGTCCCACCCGCAATACTGGCGGCGGCCGGCATCGGGCGGCGGTTGGGAACAGCGCCGGTTCGACCAGTGGCAACCGCTCGATCCGGCGGCGCCGGTGATGCACGTGAGCTTCTGGGAAGCGGAGGCCTACTGCCGCTGGGCCGGGCGCCGGTTGCCCACCGAGTTCGAGTGGGAGGTGGCGGCGCGCGGCGACACCAACGCGCCGCTGCCGTGGCGCCCCGACTCCGTGCCCGGTGGCGATGAGGCGCCGGCCGACCTCGGCGCGCGCTGCCTTGGGAGCGCTCCGGTCACCGCGTTTGCCGACGGCGCCGGGCCGTTCGGTTGCCTGCAGATGATCGGCAGCGTGTGGGAATGGACCAGCAGTCAATACCTGCCCTTCGACGGCTTCTGCGTGGACATGTATGCCTACATGTCGACCTTGCAGTTCGGCGACCACAAGACCACCCGCGGCGGCAGTGGCGCCACCGAGGCCTCGCTGATCCGCAGCACCTACCGCCAGGCCTATCACCCCGACCGCTGCGACGTGTTCACCGGGTTCCGCACCTGCGCGCTGTGAGAGGATGGTCGCGGGGCCGATGCGGCTACCAGCCATGCTCCGGCAGCACCGCGTCGGGATCGATCGCGGCCCGCTGCCGCGAATCGAGGTGGGCCGCCAGGTTGCGGGCGAAGTGGGGCGCCTTGAGCACCCCCTTGGAGCCGAACCCGTTCAACCAGGCCAGGCGCGGCACGCCGGGCACGGGGCCGGACACCACCTTCATGCCGGCGATCACGGGTCGCACCGCGCGCTGCTGCTGCCGCACCGCCGACAGCTCCAGCCCCAGCCGGGCCAGCCTGGCGAGCAACTGCGCCCGTGCCTCCGGCGGCGACGGAACGCCGCGGGCGGTTTCAAAATAGGTCGCCCCGGCCCGCACCACCGGTTGACCTGTGGCATCGCGGTCGGCCAGCAGCCAGGCGCCGCCGTTGATCACACGGTCGCCCAGCGCCGGCATTGGTTCCAGCAGCAGCACGTCGCCGACCTGATGCCGGCAGGTCACCGCGCTGAACCAGGGGGCCGCTTGCAGGGCGGCACCGGTGCACCAGACCACGGTGGTGGCGCGATGCCCCCGCCAGGCCGCGCCGTCGTCCCGCAGGTCGAGGTCGGCGGGGTCGACCATGGCCTCGGTCAGGCGCCCTGCCTGCTGCCAGCGGCGGCGGCTGGCCTCCAGCCAGCCGGGGCAATCCAATTGCCAGCCCGGCATCACCAGTGCCCCGTGCGGTGCCGCCGCGCCCTCGGGATTGACGAGGGGTCCCGGCAGCACCCGCGACACCCGGGCGGCGGCGGCCTGGCGGCTGCGCTTGTCCCAAATCGCGCGCAAACCGGGGTCCAACAGCAGGCGCACAATCTCGAGCGAGCGCCAGAAGGTGGCGCCCAGCCCGGCCTCGGTTCGCCGGTAGAACGCGTCCGCCACCGGCACCAGTTGCTCAAGGCGCCAGTTGACCGTCAACCGAGGGCCGGTCAGGGGCGTCACCAGTCCGGCTGCCAGCCGCGAGCTGGCAGGTCCGGCCGCCGGCCCCGGATCCACCAGATGGAACGACAGCCCGCGCTCCTCCAGCGCCCATCCAAGGCAGCTGCCGGCCAACCCTTGGCCGACGATCAGCACGTCGACCCGGGCATCGACCTGGGGGGCGGGTCCAGCGGGCACGGCGGAGGGGAAGGCGAGGCGGTTGAGGCCACAAACGGCGGGCGGTTTCCAGAACCAACCTCAGTAATTGAACAGGTCGCCGAGACCCAGCCGCGGGCTGTCGCCCGACTCCGCCGGCAACTGATCGCGTTCGGCCAGCACGCGATTGAGCGCGCTGAGGATGCGGCATTGGATCTTCGGCGTCAGCCGCCGGCCCTTGCGGCCTTTTTGCACCATCTTGTGGGTCAACGGTTCGGCCGCGGCGGCAACCAGGTCGTGGTTGTCCAGTTCAAGGCGGGACATGAGCTTGTCCAGCGGTTGCGGACCGAGTTCGCGGGTGTCGGAGCCCGCCGCGTGACCGTCGGCGGAGCCCTCGCGGGCGGCGAAAATGGAGAGTGCCATGGAAAAAAGAGTGGACCGGCCGTTGTTGCCAGAGTGATCCTAGGCTAGAAACGGCGGACCGACATTATGCCCCGAATTCTGTTAACGACAACTTCATACCAGGACACTCCCGGAGACCACCACACCCTGCTGGAGTCGCAGGGATTTGAGATCGTTCGCGAGCGGGGGCCGCTCGGCGAGGACCGCATGCTGGAGCTGGCGGGTGACTTCGACGGCTTCCTGTGCGGCGACGATGCCCTGACCGAGCGGGTGCTGGAGCGCTGCCTGCCGCGGCTGAAGGTGATCAGCAAGTATGGCATCGGATTGGACAAGATCGATCTCAGGGCCGCCGGCCGGCTGGGACTGCCGGTGCTGTTCACCCCGGGGGTGAACCACACCACGGTGGCGGAGCACACCTTCTGCCTGCTGCTGGCGCTGGTGCGCAATCTGGTGGAATCGGCCAACGCCACCCGCGAGGGCCGGTGGCTGCGGCTCACGGGGCATGAACTCTGGCGCAAGAAGATCGGCCTGATCGGTCTCGGCCGGATCGGTCAGGAAACCGCCCGCCGGGCGCGCGGTTTTGACATGGACGTGCACGGCTTCGGCAACTACTGGCCCGATGACGTGGCGGCCGAATTCGACATCACCCGCCATGGCTCGGTCGACGGCCTGCTGGCTGCCTGCGACATCATCAGCCTGCACACCAAGCTGACCGCCGGCAGCCGTCACCTGATCAATCGCGACAGCCTGGCGCGCATGCCCGAGGGCGCGCTGCTGGTCAACACCTCGCGGGGGGAACTGGTCGATCCCGCGGCGGTGCTGGAATCGCTGGAGACCGGTCACCTGGGCGGTTACGCCACCGACGTGATGGAGCAGGAACCGCCGGCGGCCGACGATCCGCTGCTGCGGCATCCCAAGGTGCTGGTGACCGCCCACATTGGCTCGCGCACCTATGAGAGCGTGCCGCGGCAGGCGATGAAGGCGACGCGCAACCTGATCAACTACCTCCAGGGCAGCGGCGAGGTTCATCAGGCCAACGAGGTGCCGCTGCCGCAGGGCTCGACCGTGACCCTGGTCTGACGGCCCGTGGGTCGGATGCCCGTTGGCCCGTTGGCCGTTGGCCCCATGCCACTTGCGTCAGCGGGCTTTTCTGTCATGATGCCCGGGCCTTGACGGATCGCCGTCGGCTGTCAAGGCGCCCCGCGACCGGCCGGCCGGGCCCATTCCTTCGTTGCCATGTCCTATTTGATCGTTCCCCGTGACACCCACACCCGTCTGGTGCAGGCGGCCTATGAGCACCGCGGCTACACCGCGGCCGAGGCGGCCGACGCCGCCCGTTTCTGTGATCTCGCGGCCGAGCACGGCATCCGCACCCACAACGCCATCAAGGCGCTGCACCTGGACGAGTTGTTTGGCTCCAAAGCCGGCGGCTGCGTGCCGGGGGCGGAGATCACCGACATCACCCCGCAGGGCCGCTTCGCCGCCTCGCGCATTTGGGACGCCAACCGCAAGCTCGGCCAGTCGACCGCCTTTGCTGCCATCGACGAGTGCATCCGGCTGGCCGACCAATACGGCATCGGTCAGGTCAGTGTCGACAACGCCTTCCACTACCTTTGGGGGGGCGGTTACGTCATGGAAGCTGCCAAGCGCGGCTACCTGGCCTACACCAACTGCACCGCCGCGCTGGCCGAGGTGGTGCCGTTTGGCGGCAAGTTCCCCACCTTGGGCACCAACCCGCATTCCTGGGGCTTCCCCACCACCGACGCAGTCGGCTACCCGATCGTCATCGACTGGGCCACCTCCACCGTGGCCATGGGCCGGGTCCAGCAGTTCCGCCGCGAGGGCCGGGAATTGCCGCCCCACGCCGCCGTCGACATCGAGGGCAATCCCACCACCGATCCAGAGAAGGCCGCCTACCTGCTGCCGTTCGGCGCGCACAAGGGCTACGGACTGTCGCTGATCAATGAGCTGGTGGCCGCGCTGATCGGCGGGTCGCTGCCGACCTTGCGCAGTCGTCAGGCGCCCGAGGGCGAGAAGCGCACCTGCTGCTTCTACTTCCAGGTCATCCATCCCGACGCCGTCAGCGGCGGCGCGTTCGCCGCCGGCCGCGACCAGGCCGCCAACGTCAAGGCGGTGATCGACGACATCCTCGGCCACGGCAACGAGAACTGCCTGCTGCCCGGCCAGATCGAGGCCGATGCCGCGCGCGCCACGGCCGAGGCCGGCGGCCTGTTGTTCAGCCCTGCCGAGGTCGATGCGCTCAACGAGATCGCCGCCGAGTGCGGCGCTGCGACGATCGACCCGGCTGGTCTTGGGTCGACCGCCGGTTCCAAGACGGCCTGAGCGGGGTCGATCCAGGGGTCGGCCGCCTGCCAGGGCGTGGCTCGGGGTCAGGGCCTTGCGCGGCCACTGAGGTCCGGCGTGCTGCCGCGGGCCGACGGTTGCTTTGTCTTGATGGCGTGTCCGCGCGCTGTTAGAGTGGAGTCGCTCCGGCGGCTGCCCCGGTGACCGGCCCCGGGGTGGAATCGCCAACCCAAAACCGCCATGACCACCGTCGACGAGATTGCCCCGGACCTGTTCCGCCTGTCGTTGTATGTTCCTGAGCTGGACATGCAGTTCAACCACTTCCTGGTGCGCGACGACGAGCCGCTGTTGTTTCACGCGGGGTTGAAGCAGATGTTTCCGGCGCTGCGGGAGGCGGTGGCCAGCCTGATCGATCCCGCCACCCTGCGACACGTGGCTTGGAGTCACTTTGAATCCGACGAAGTGGGTGGGCTCAACCACTGGCTGGAGATCGCCCCGCACGCCCAGCCGGTCTGCACTCTGGTGGGCAAGCTGGTGAACGCCGACGACTTCTCCATCCGGCCTGCGCTCGGCCTGACGGATGGAGAAGTCCTTGAAACAGGGCGCCACCGTTTCCGCTTCCACCGCTCGCCCCACATCCCCCACGGCTGGGATGCGGGCGTGTTGTTCGAGGAAACCGGCGCCACCTTGTTCTGTTCCGACCTGTTCCATCACTTCGGCAATGTAGCGGCGATCACCGAGACCGATCTGGTCGGGCCGTGCCAGGACGCGTTTCTACGGCTCCAGCAGGGGCCTCTGGCCGGTTACATGCCCTACACAAGCCGGACCGAAGGTGTGTTGCGTGCACTGGCCGAACTGCGCCCGCGGACGCTGGCGGTCATGCACGGGTCCTCTTACAGCGGCCGCGCGGACCGGATGCTGGTGGATTTGGCGGGTGTGCTCCGCGAGTCATTCGATCCGGAACAGCCCCCAGCGAGGTCAGGGCCGTGAGCCCGCGTGCCCGCCGCTTCAAACCGGATCGCATTGACCGCTGCGACGGCCGGTGCCATGCTGTCGGGTCATGGAAGTTCGCGAAATTGCCTTCGCCTGTGATCCTGTCACCGACCCGGACGGCAATTCGGTCGGCATTCACCGGCGCAAACCGGGGCCCTCGTGACGGCAGAACCACCCCCCCTATTCTCATGCCAATGCCAAAAGACCCTCACATGATCACGCGCCGGCGCTTTGCCGGCGTCTCGCTGGCCGCCGCCGCGGCCTTCTCGGTGCGCCCGCTCCGTGCCCGCGCCGCCGCGCCGTCGGCTGAGCGGCTCGATCTCAAGATAATCTCGCCGCAGGCGGAGTATTACCACGGCTGGCCGACGCTCGGCCGCCGCGCCAACGGCGAGCTGGTGGTGGTGTGGTCGGGCCGGCGGCAGGAGCACGTATGCCCGTTCGGCACCGTGGAGATGATGGTGTCGCGTGATGACGGCGACAGCTGGACCTGGCCGCGCACCGTGCACGAGAGCGCCATCGATGATCGCGACGCGGGTTTTCTGGAGACCGCGGAGGGCACCCTGCTGGTGACGTCGTTCTCGTCGCTGGCCTACGCACCCAGGGTGGCGGAAGGGGGCGACCGTGCGGGCGATGCCCGCTGGCAGGCGGCGCACCGGCGGTTGCCCGACGACGCGGCGCGCGAAGCGGAGTTGGGTTGCTGGGGGTTTCGTTCCACCGATGGCGGCCTCACATTCTCCGAGCGCATCGACACGGTGGTCAACAGCCCCCATGGACCATGCCAACTGCGCGACGGTCGCCTGCTGTATGCCGGCAAGCAGTTGTGGACCGCGGACCGCCGGATCGGCGTGGCCGAGTCGGTGGATGACGGACTGACCTGGAGCTGGCTTGCGGGCATCCCCACCCGCGACGGTGATCACGAACGCGAGTATCACGAGCTGCACGCGGTCGAGTGCCCCAGCGGCCGCATCGTGGCGCACATCCGCAATCACAACCAGACCGACCATCGCGAGGTCCTGCAAACCGAGTCCGCCGACGGCGGGAAAAGTTGGAGCGTGCCAAGACCCATCGGCGTGTGGGGCCTGCCGAGCGCGCTGCTGCTGCTGCGGGACGGTCGGCTGCTGATGAGCTACGGTCATCGCCGGGCGCCGTTCGGCAATCAGGCGCGGATCAGCGAGGACGAGGGCGAGAGCTGGTCGGATCCGATCGTGATCAGCGACGATGGTGTGAGCGGCGATCTTGGTTATCCAACCACGGTGGAGCTGGACGACGGCACGCTGGTGAGCGTCTGGTATGAGCGGCTGGCGGACTCGCCCAGAGCGCAGCTGCGGCAGGCACGGTGGCGTCTGGGGTGATCGTTCGAAGGTCGGTCCCGTGGTTCATTGCCCGGGAATTGCACGCAACAAAAGGCACCCGCAACAAA
>SKLO01000238.1 GCA_007123195.1 Verrucomicrobiales bacterium
AGCAGCATCGACAGGAAGTCGTCGCTGTGGAAGCCCTTTTTCATGTTGTCGAAGGAGGCTTCGAGTTCGGCGCCGCGGTGGCCGAGGCTGGATGGATCGTCGCGCAGCGGCACGATGACGTCGTTGACGTAGCGGCGGATGAGCGCGGCCTCGTTGGCATCGATCCAGCCGGCCGGAACCGGCATGCGCCGCAGAAGTTCCGGCGGGGCTTCCGAACCGGTTCCGAGGATGTGCAGTATTTTCCAGAAAGTCTCTCCGCGGAGAGAGTCGACCGCGTTGACGGCTGCGCAGAGTTCCGACCGGTAGGCCATGATCAGCGCGGCGTGGAGGTCGATCCGGTTCAGGTCGTTGGCGAGGCTGGCGAAATCGTCCGCGGATCCGGTCCGGGCGTGGCAGATTTCCCACACCGCGCCGAGGGCGATGTTGGCGTTCATCGAGCCGAATATCACGCCGACGATGAACGGGTCGTCGATGGTGGCTTCGGTGAGGCGCAACACGATGCGGGTGCAGCGGTGGGCGATGGCGGGTTCGCCGGACCGGGCGGCGGCGGCGGCGCGCAGTGCCCAGTAGTCGGAAGCATGGCGGGTTGCGTTGTAATGCGGCACCGTGATCCCCATCAGCAGGTCCGGCAGCTCGCGTTCGCTCCAAGGCGGCGTCCAGCGGGCGGCGGGGCGGTCGAGCACGGCGGCGAGTTCCAGCTCCAGGTCCGGATCGGCGGACAAAGCGGCGAGCAAGGCCGCGGCGGGATCGCCGGGTGCGTCGGGTGGGTTGATCCCGAGATAGTCGGTCCAGGCGCGGGCGTCGAAGGGTTGGCCGGCGACGTGTCCGTGGGGTCGTTCGGGACGTTCCGCGGAGTCCGGCGCCATCTGCTCGAGGGCCAGGGCGGAGAGTCGGTCGCGTCGTTGTTCGGCGGCCACGAGTTCGGGTCCGGGATCGACCGGGGGCGTGTCGCCGTAGTGGTCGAGCGGCAGGTCGTGCAGGGCGGGCGTGGCGCAGAAGTTGTCGGCATCCGGCACCGGGGCTGACAACGAGTCGCGAAAGTCGAGGCTTAGCCCCTCTTGCTGCGCCAGCTCGCGGGCGTCGGCCAGGCGGCCGGCACCGCGCGAGTTGACCCGCTGCCAGGCGAGGGTCGGGAGGATGATCAGGATTGCGGCGAGGCACAGCAACAGCCGCAGCCAGGTGCGGCGACGGAATGGGGGCTTGTCAGGCGAGGTGGACGGCGGAGGGGCGGGGGTCATCTGGACGGGGAAATTGGAGATTGGAGATTCGTTCTGATGAGGAAGCGGGTTGGTGATCTTGGGTGTCTTACCTGTCGAGTGCTCGCTGGTCTCCCCCCAACCGTTGAAGAACCAACGCTCATATCGATTCGGAGCGTTTGCAGTTCATTTCTTGGGCCTGGGGATTCAGGGTGCGAAGCGGCGGGTCTCAAGCACGCGGAAGCGGTAGAAGCGGTCGAGGCTTGGGAGGTTGGTCAGGGCGTTGCCGCGGCGGACCTCGTCGGCGTAGTCGGGGATGCCGGGGTCGCGCGGTTCGAGGTAGCGCTCGACGAGGGTGGAGCCCTGGAACTCGCCGGTGACGCGGTCGGTGTCGGGGTCGAAGGTGTCGGCGTCGACGGAGCGCGCCTTGGTGATGGTCTGGACCTTGAAGTGGATGCGGAACACGTTGCTGCGGGTGGTGAGGCGCGGATAGAGGTTGTTGTAGGGTCGCTCGAGGGTGTTGTCGCCGGTGAGGGCGTGGGTTTGCCAGAACTGCGGCATGCTGTTGAGCGACTGGCCGAACGGCACCAGGAACAGCCCGCAGATTTCGGATTCGGTGAGGAACACGTCGCCGTTCCCGAACCGTTCCGACCACTGTTTCAGGGTTTCGTCAGGATCGATGCGGTGGCGCCAGGAGGCGTTGCCGGCGCCGGTCTTGTAGGTGGCCCCGGCGCTGGTGGGGATGGCCATGATCTCCTCGGACTTGAGCACGGCGTGCAGGGCGGTGCTGCGGTCGATGTAGGTGAAGGGCAGGATCTGGTGGTTCATGTTGACCTTGCCGGCGGTGGAGTAGGGTTCGGAGATGGCGTAGGGCTGGACCACGGGCATCCACCAGAGGTCGAGCCAGGCGTGGTCGGGTGGCGCACCGGGAAGGCTGCCGGTGCGACCGCGGCCGGCGGAGCCGAAGTGACCGCCGGGGGTCAGGTCGGGGCGGAACAGGAAGGTGGTCCAGGGCACGTAGGCCAGCGGCAGCGAGGGGATCGAGCCGAACGCCACGGCGGAGGCGAGCAGGCGGTTGGGGGAGAAGGTCTCCTCGTCGTCGCTGGCCTCGGGGCCGAAGTCGCGCGCCAGCGGCTCGAAGTAGGGGGTGGCACCGAGTCTGGCGCCCTCGTCCGGGCGGTTCCAGTAGGCGCCGTCGGGCGCGGGGCCGACGCCGTTGTCCCAGTCGCGGGTGACGGCGGGATCGATGGGGAACGGCCAGTTGGCGGGGATCGCGACGTTGTAGCCTTCCTCGCCGGGTAGGAGGGGGAAGTCGGGCTGGAGGTGTTCCGGGTAGGCGACGCCGGGGACGAGGCCGCGGGGGAGGTCGCGATCGAATGGCAGGCGGGTGCCGGGATAGCGGCGGCTGTGGCCGCCCGAGCCGACCAGGGTGTGGGCCAGAAACAATTCCTCGTCGTGGTAGCCCTCGACCGGGACGAACATGGAGCGGGCGCCGTAGCGCAGGGTCGACTGGCCGAACATGCCGGGCTGGACGTGGAGGTTGACCAGACGGTAGTCGCCGTGGCCGACGACCAGCGAGCGGACCACGTCCTTGTCATCGCCGCGGATGATGCCGCCGGGGCCTTCGGTGGCGTGGATGCCTGGGGTGGTGGCGGTGCCGAGCGGGCGGCCTTCATTGAGGCGGGCGATGCGGGATTGCCAGTTGGTCAGGCTGCCGAGGGCGGGGTCGTAGTTGGGGACCGGAATGGTGGTGTCGGGGAACACGAAGCGGTATTCCTGCAGGCGGCGGTTGTCGTTGGTCTGGAGGTTGGGGTGGGTGCCCTCGCGGGTGGTGATGCGGAAGCGGATGTTGACCAGCTCGATCCGGGTGGCGTCGGCGGAGATGGGCAGGCGCTGGCCGGGGATCAGGAAGAAGCCGCGGTGGTTCTGGTTCAGGCCGCCCTGCTGGGCGATGTACCATTCCGGCCCGCCGCTGCCGCCCCAGAGGACCTTTTCGTGATGGATGTTGGCGGCGGGGTTGGTGGCGTCGAAGGGATGTTCCTGGGAGCGGACGAAGTTGTCATGGGTGAGCACGTGGGTGTTGAGCACGTTGTCGTTCTCGTCGATGAAGCGCAGGGTGCCGGAGAACTGGGTCAGGAGGTTGCGGAAGCGGTAATGGAGCATGCCGTAGCCGTGGCCCGGGGCGAACCACTCGGGCAGGATCAGCAGGTCGATCATCTTCATGTTGTTGCCGAGGCTGCTGTCGCCGCCGGCGCCGCGGAAGGTGCCGTTGGGCAGGCGTTCGGCCGAGCAGGCGAAGACCAGGGCGACTTCGGAGATGGCGTGGCTGCGGCCGACGGCGAGCAGCGGGCCGCCGACATTGTGGTTGGCGCCGCGGGCGCGGTATTCTTGGTATTCGGTGTTGCTGCCGACCGGCTGGACCGAGTGGAAGCCGGCGGTGTAGTTGCGGGCGTGGAGTTCCTCGGTGTAGGGCCGGACGCGCTGGGTCGGGGTGATGCGGGTGGTGTCGAAGGTGTTGAGGGAACGGATGAATCCCATCTTGTTCTGGAGGGCGGCGCGGGCGTTGCGCCGGGACACGGAGGAATTGCCGGTGAAGGTTTCCGAGTTGCCGTATTTTTCGTCGAGGGAGCGGGTGTAGCCGGGCGGCACCATGGTGGTGACGGCGGCGAGGTAGTCGACCAACTCGACGTTGCGGCGGGCGCGGTAGCTTTGGGCGTTGCTGTTGTTGTTGTTGGGGCCGTAGAGGGCGAAGTGGGTCGAGTCGGGCGCCATGCGCAGGAGGTGGTAGGCGCCCTTGCCGTAGATGCCGCTCAGGCCCGAACCGCTCTCGTCGTAGCGCCGGCCGTCGGGCACCCCGATGGTGGAGGCGAACGCGATCAGTTCGTCGTAGGCCGTGCGGCGGTCGGACGGGGACAAGTCGTTGGGCACACGCGAATCGACCGGCCACAGGGCGACGCGGGGCAGGCCAAAGAGGTTGATTTCGGGCGCGCGCGAGTTGGCGGTGAGAAAGAAGCGGGACCGGCGCAAGCGGTCGATGGGGATGGGGTTCTGGCGGCGTTCGGTGTCGAACAGGATTTCGTCGAAGCTGGCGTAGAGCCGCTGGTTGTCGAAGGCAACGGCGCGGCGGTTGTTGCCGAGGTAGCCGGCCAGGCTGCCGTTGGCGTCGGTGTAGCTGACGCGAGGGGCGAGGTCGTAGATGGCGCGCAGTTGGTCGGAGGACAGGGCCTGTTTGCCGGGAGGGACCACCTGACCGGCATAACGGCCGGGGAACAGCACCGGACTGAGCGAGGTGGTGGCGGGGTGGCCGGGGAAGCGCTGGACCTCGTTGGCGACGGGTGGCTGGGAGGCGTAGGCGCGTTCCTGGGCGGTGTCGGCGCGCGGGGTGTCCCAGGGGATGCCTTCGGCGGCGGTGTTGACGTTGATCTTGGCACTCTCGTCGTCGGTCCAGAAGGCAATGCGACCGACGATGGGGTTGGATTCGGACACGGTGCCCTCACCGGTGTAGCGCAGGGTGGCAGGGTCGAGGGTGCCGACCGAGCCGTCCTGCAGCACGTAGAACCACTCGACCGGCATGGGCAGGCGGGCTTGGTCGCCGTTGCGGCTGGCGCCGGCGACGGCGGAGGCGTCGTAGTCAAAGCCCTCGACCGGGTCGTTGTCGAGCGCGGCGCGGGGGTCGGCGATGGGGAAGTGGAGTTCCTCGTCGCCGTCGACGTCGCGCTTGACCACCGGCTGGTTGAGGTCGGTGAAGCGGGCGCGCACGGCGGCGGGGGCGTCGGGTCCGGGCTGCCACTGGGCGATGGTGGCGGCTTCGGTGCCGAGCAGGGCGGAGCGGGCGGCGGGACTGCTGATGTCCACCGTCATGGCGGCGGAGGAGTAGAGTTTGAACAGTTTGTCGGGCGAGTCGCCCTGCCAGGTGCGCACGGCACCGGGCTGTGAAATCCAAGCGGGGGAGCGGCGCGGGTCGGAGGGGTGGGTGGTCGCCTGGCGCAGCTGGCCGAGCACGGTGTTGACGGTGATGTCGGACAGCTGGCGCACTTCGAGCCCGGCGCTGTGGAGTTCGGCGCCCTGGCGATGGCGGCTGGTGATCAGCAGCACCGAGATGATGAGGAACGACATCAGCGCCACCATCATGATGATGGTGACCAGGGCGACGCCTGACTGGCGCCGGCGGGGCGACGGGGCGGTGATTCTGGCCTGCATGGCTGGTGGATTTGAACCCGGCGGCGACGGGCCGCCGATGCGGGCCGTCGACCAACTGTTTCAGGAACCACTCCAGTGTGAGGGATTGTGTTTACTATGTAAATAAAATCATGTGCTTTTCGGCCAGCCATGTGTGGCGGACACAAATTCGACCGTGCTTGTGGGGAGCGGGCGGGCGGGGGATGATCGGTTGCAACTTTGACCCCGATTCATGATGCGCCTGAACGAGTCTTCGTCCGTCGCCCGCCCGTGCGGGAGTTCCGTCACCCCTGCCATCGGCGCCGGGGTGGTTCGATCGTCCACTGCGCCGGTGCCGGTGCGGTGCAGGCGGGGCTGGTGGGGAAGGGGCGCCGGGGCGGTGATGGCGGCGGTTTTGCTGGCGTGGGCGCTGGCTGCCGGTTGGAGCGGGTGGCGGCTGGCGAATCAGGCCGGGGCGGCGACGCGGGACGATGACGGCATCGAGGCGGGGCCCGTGCGGGTGTTGTTCCTGGGGCACGACAGCCGCCATCATGACAGCGGGGTGCTGTGTCCGCTGCTGATGGAGGCGCTGGGGCAGGAGGCGATCTATTTTGACTACAGCACCTCGCTGGAGGTGCTCGATCCCGAAATTCTGGCCGGCTACGACGCGCTGCTGCTGTATGCGAATCACGACATCATCAGCGAGGCGCAGTTCGAGGCGCTGGAGGGATTCATCCGCAGCGGGGGCGGCTTTGTCGCGGTGCACTCGGCCAGCGCCTGCTTTCGCAACAGCATGGCGTATTTCCAGTTGTTGGGGGCGAGGTTCCGCAGCCACGGCGACGGGGTGTTTGCGCCCGAGACCGTGATGCCGGATCATCCGGCGCTGGAGGGGGTGGAGCCGTTTGAAGCGTGGGACGAGACCTACGTGCATCAGCACGCCCAGCCGGAGGATCGCACGGTGCTGATGGTGCGCCGGGATGGGGATCACGAGGAGCCGTGGACCTGGGTGCGCGGGCACGGCGAGGGGCGGATTTTTTACACCGCGTCCGGCCATGACCGCCGGAGCTGGGACCAGCCCGGGTTCCAGCAGTTGATCCGCGGCGGCATCCTGTGGGCGGTGGGCGACGAGCGGCGCGCCTCCTGGCAGGAGTTTGTCGACAACCGGACCGAACCCACCTTCGAGCGGCGGCCTGACATTCCCAACTACGAGAACCGCCCCGAGCCTTTGCCCTACCAGTTTCCGCTGTCGCCGGAGGACAGCATGGAGCGCACGCAGGTGCCGGCGGGGTATCGGCTGGAGTTGTTCGCGGCCGAGCCGATGATCCGCAACCCGATCGACATGACCTGGGACGAGCGCGGGCGCCTGTGGGTGATCGAGTCGGTCGATTATCCCAACGATTTGGCCGACGACCAGCGCGGCAACGATTCGATCAAGATTCTCGAGGACACCACCGGCGACGGGCGGGCGGACCAAGTGACCGTGTTTGCCGACGGGTTGAACATACCGACCGCGCTGACCTTTGTCGGCGACGGGCTGCTGGTGGCGCAGGCGCCGCATTTTCTGCTGCTGCGCGACACCACGGGCGATGACAAGGCGGACGTGCGCGAGCGCGTGTTTGCGGGCATGTGGGGCATCAACGACACCCATGCCGGGCCGTCCAATCTAACGCTGGGCATGGACAACCGCTACTACGGGGCGGTGGGTTATGCCGGCTTCAGGGGGCGCTTCAATGGCGACGAGGTGCGGTTCTCGCAGGGGGTGTTCCGGTTCGAGCCGGACGGATCTGCGATCGAGTTTTTGCACCAGTTCACCAACAACACCTGGGGCCTGGGTTTCAACGCGGCCGGCGACCTGTTCGGCGGCACGGCGAACAACGCGCCGACGTTCTTCTGCGGGCTGCCGCTGGGTCTGGCGCCGGCGGGTCATCAGGTCCAGAGCGCACGGCGGATCAACCGGGTCGACCGGGCGCACGCGATCACGCCGAATGTCCGCCAGGTCGACGTGTTCGGCGGCTACACTTCGGCGGCGGGGCACCGGTTCGCGCCGGCGCACCTGCTGCCGCGGCATTTGGCAACCGGGTTCGAGGCGGCGCTGATCTGCGAGCCGACGGTGCATCTGCTGGCGCTCAAGCTGATGCGGCCCGACGGCGCCGGCTACGTGGCCGAGGACGGGTTCAACCTGGTCGCCAGCAGCGACGAGTGGTTCTCGCCGGTGGCGGCGCAGGTAGGTCCTGACAATGCCATCTGGGTGCTGGATTTCTACAATTTCATCATCCAGCACAACCCGACACCGTCGCCCGGGCGCGGTGGTTTTGCGGCGGTGACCGGGGCCGGCAACGCGCACGAGAATCCAAACCGCGACAATGAGCACGGGCGCATCTATCGGATCGTGCCCGAGCATGCGGAGCCGCCTGCGATCCGCTCGCTGGCCGACGCCGGGGTGGATGACCTGGTGGCGGCGCTGGCGGATCCCAATCCGTTCTGGCGCGGCACCGCGCAGCGGCTGCTACATCATGACCATGCGGGCGATGCCGGGGCGGTCGCGCGGCTGCGCGAGGTGTTGGCGGATCCTCAGGCCGGGCCGGCGGCGGCGCATGCGCTGTGGCTGTTGCACGGTGCCGGGGAGCTGGACACCGACGAGCACCGGACGGCGTTGAACGCCCCCGACCCGGTGCTGCGGCGCAACGCGGTGCGGGCGCTGGCGGGCACCGAAGCGGCGGGGGAGCTGTTGTTTGAATCCGCGGTCATCACCGACTCCGACCTGGCCACCCGGCTGGCGGCGTTCACGGTGCTGGCCTCGCTGCCGACCACCGAGGAGCTGGCCACGCTCGTGCAGGGATTGCAGGGTGACGAGTTCAACCGCAGCGATGACTGGCTGGCCGAGGCGCTGAGGTTGCTGCAGGCGGTTCACGGGGCGGGCGGCTGGGTCGAGGGCGACAACCTGGTGACCAACGAATCGTTCGAGCAAGTGGCTGCCGACGGCCTGCCGAGCGGCTGGCGGCGGCGGCATTACAGCGGCACGGCGGAGCACCGGGTGGACGAGACCGTGGCCCGCAGCGGTGACCGCAGCCTGATGCTCGAGGGCACCGGACGCGGGGCCGACACCAGTGTTCACATCGACCTGGAGGTGGAACCGAACACCACCTACCGGCTGAGCGGTTGGATCAAGACCGAGAATGTGCGCGGCGCGATGGGCGCACTGCTCAATCTGCATACCACCGAGTTCCGCACTTCAGCGGTGAGCGGCACCAGCGACTGGACCGAGGTGGAGCTGGTGTTCAACTCCGGCAATCTGACCCGGGTGAGCTTGAACTGCCTGCTTGGCGGCTGGGGTCAGTCGAGCGGGCGGGCCTGGTTTGACGACATCCGCCTCAGCCCTCTGGTGCCCGAGGACAGCGGAGCGGAGGTGGCACCGGAGGACGGTGATCCGGAACGCGGGCGCGAGTTGTTCCTGCATCACCCGATCGCCGCCTGCAGCCGTTGCCACGCGGTCGGTGGCGAGGGCGGGGTGGTTGGTCCGGCGCTCGACGGCATCGCCAGCATCAAGACGCCGGAATACCTGTGGGCCAGCCTGGTCGATCCCAACGCCGACATGGCCGAGGGTTATCCCGGTGAGATCTCGCCGATGCCGCCGATGGGACTGATCCTCAGGCCGCAGGAACTGGCTGACATCATGGCTTACATGCTGACGCTGGAGTAGGGCCGGGGGCGGAGGAGGAGTGACCATGGAAGGAGCTGCGCGCTCGGGGACGCTGGTGGTCGGCGGGGTTCGGGGGTGGTTCGGAGGCGGTGGGAGGGTGGTTCGCGGAACCGCGTTCGTGGGGGCGGCAGCTGACGCACGACGTGGTTCACTGGCTTGTCCATCCGCCCGCCCCGGGCGCTGCGTCCGCGAGACCACAGTGAGGCGCGGCGCCGGGGTGATTCGTGGTGGGGCGATCGGTGGCTTGATCGTGCGCGGAGAACGGCGGCAGCCCCGTAGGTTGAATTGGCGCAATTCGACCTCTTGTGCGTCTTGCGCGCGGGGCGGTGCCGGGACCACGCGCAGGTTCCATTCGCAGAGTGCAATAGCGGCCGTGAAGGAAGCGGGCGCAAGGTACGAACCACCCCCACCCCGGTCGAATTGAAGACAATTCAACCTACGGGCGCTGCGTCCGCGAGACCACGGTGAGGCGCGGCGTCGGGGTGGTTTGTGGTGGGGCGAT
>SKLO01000277.1 GCA_007123195.1 Verrucomicrobiales bacterium
GGTGGCGTGGAAGCTTCAGCCGTCGATCGAAGCCGCGCCGCGCAGGCTCAACAGCCAGGGCAGCAGGCCGAGCGAGATGTAGAGCACCAGGGTCCACAGGCCGGCGGCGGTTTCCAGGCTCTTGCCGGTGGTCTTGCCGGCGAGGAATCGTCGGCTTGCCAGCAGGCACAGCAGCAGCAGCGGCGCCATGCAGGCGGCATGCAGCCAGAGGGCATCGATCCTGGCCGCCGCCAGCAGCGAGCAGGCGAGGGTGAACCCCAGGCAGCCGATCCATGCCAGCACCGCGCCGTGCCGGCCCCACAAGCGGCTGTAGGTGGGAACGCCGGTCTCCTCGGCGTCGGGCTGGCGGATCTTGCGACCGAGTTCGATCACCAGTCCGTTGGCGAAGCTGGCGGCGAGAAACGGCAGCAGCGCGACCTTGGGCGCAAGGCCCAGCGGCAGCCAGTAGGCGGCGGTGGCGTAGAGATCCACGATCGGCATGATCAGCATGTGGGTCCACAGGTAGGTGATCGGCCGGGCGACCAGCCAGTCGCGGGCGAAGAATTCGACGCACATCAGGCCGAGGTAGAGCCAGGCCAGCAGCAGCACGAGCGCCAGCAGGGGCTGATACCAGAGCGCCAGTGCCAGCTGGATGGCGCCGCCGGCGATGAACACGCGCCGCAATTCGGCGAGGGTCACCAGACCGCGCGGGACGGGCCGGTAGGGGCGGTAGGCGGCGTCCTCGCCGGCGTCCTTGAACTCGTCGGCGATGCGGAGTTGGAGGAAGAACAGCAGCGAGGTGACGAACGCGACGACGAACGGCATCGCGCCCGGCCGCGGGCCGCCTGTGAGCAGGGCGGCGTAGGTCACCGCGCAGGCGCTGAACGCCGCGATCAGGGGCGCGTGCGCCGCCAACGGAAACCGTTCCTTTTGGTAGATCCACCAGCGCATAAGGTGAAGGGGTCGCGGGGCGGCGCATGGTAGGGTGGCGGCGGCCGGGGCGCAATGCGGAAACATGGCAAGGCGGCCTCCCGGGTGGGCTGCGGGGGCAGGGGCGCGATTTTTTTGCAAGCCAATCGGGCTCAATCGGGTCAGAATAACCGGACTTGTCCACACCATCGCAATGATGAGCGCCTTTACTTGTCATGCCTGCGGGCATCCCCTCTACAGCCGCAAGGCCGGATCGTGTTCGGTGTGTGGCGAGCCGATCGTGCAGGACCGGGCCCTGACCGCGGCGCAGCGGCAGGCGTTGGCGTCGCAGGTCGAGGACAGCAAGCAAAGGGCCGGGCGCGGCTGGCCGTGGAGAGGCGGCTCCGAGGATGGCGCATTCACTTTCGGTGGTGATGGCGGCGGTGATGGCGGCGGCGGCTGTGATGGTTGACCGCTGTGGAGGGGGGGGTGGCCACGGCCTGCGCCGGTCATGGCCGGAGGATGATGCGCTGGCGGCCGCACTGGTCCGCAGCAGGTCGTTTTACAGTGATTTTACAAGCCAAACGCGGTCAACTGGGGCAGGATGCAAGGGATGAAATCCGCCCGTGTGAACACTGGACTGCGTGGGCCGGGCTGTGGTCGGCTGCTGATTTGGGCGCTGGCCTTGCCGGTCGCGCTGACGTTGCTGGCATGGTCCGGCCAACCGCCGCGGGCGGGGATGGGGGGATGGAGCATTGCCATTACCACCGCGGCGGCGGTGGAGGCGGGCCCGCAGGCGGCCGCCGGGCCGCAAGACCCGCGGGTCGCGCAGGGCTGGCATCCAGGCGGCGAGTTGCCGGTGAGGGTGGAGGTGCGGTTGGCGCATCCGGTGGTGGCCGGCGACGCGGTGCAGCAGAGTTTTGTGTGGGTCGGCTTGATCGGTGAGGGGGATGAATCGGCTGGTCCGGGTTTCGGCCGGGGCGAGGTGCCGGCGGGCAACCGGCTGCCGGTCAATCTGGCGCTGGTGCTGGATCGATCCGCGACCATGCAGGGCGAGCGGTTGCGGCAGGCCTGCCAGGCGGTGGGGCGCGTGCTCGACTGGATGCAGCCTGACGATGTGCTGGCGATTGTCGTTTACGATTCCAACGTGCAGGTGTTGCTGCCGGCGTCGCGCCAGGTGGACCAGGTGAGGGTGAGGCAGCTGCTCGACGAGCTGCAGGCTCGGGGCCACAGCAACCTGTTCGGCGGCATCACGCGCGGGGCGGCTGAGGTGCGCAAGTTCGCCTCCGGCGACCGTGTCAGCCGGGTGTTGCTGCTGTCCGACGGCAAGGCCACGATTGGTCCCGGCACGCCGAAGGCGCTGGGGGAACTCGGGGCCTCGCTGCACAAGGAGGGCATCTCGGTGTCCACGATCGGGCTCGGGTTGGATTACAACGAGGATCTGATGGTGGAACTGGCGGCGCGCAGCCATGGCAACCATCACTTTGTCGAGCAACCGGAGGACCTGGCCGAGGCGTTCGAGGCCGAGTTGCGCCAACTGGATACGGTGGCGGCGACCGACGTGGTGTTGCTGCTGGAGTTTGCCCCCGGGGTGACCCCGGTGCGCTCGCTGGGACGGCCGGTGGAGATCACCGGCAACCAGGTGACCGCGCGGTTTGGTCAGGTATCGTGGCAGCAGGAGACGGCGCTGCTGCTGGAGGTGAGCATCGATCCGGCCGAGGTGGATGAGTCCGCGCCGGTGGTCACTGCCAAAGTCGCACCGGTGACGGTGGCTTGGGGCATGCCGCAACGGAGCGCGGTGGGAGGGTATCAAAACATGGCGCGGCCTCGATCGCAGGCGCCGCCGCCCCCCCAGCTCACGGGACTGGTAGAGGGCACGGATTCTCCCGGGGACGACGTGTTCGGCCTCGCACCGGAAGCGGCCGCGGGCGGGGCCGGGGAAATGGTGTTGCGGGCGATGGCCGCAGCGGCGCCTGCTGCTCCGGCTCCGGCTCCGGCTCCGGCGACTGCGCTCGCTGAACCCCTGCCGCCGCTGGCCCCCGGCGTCGTGGCGGGGCAGGATGAGTTGGCGCCCGGCGCCAACGGGGGTGCCGAGCCGACACGACGACTCGGGGCTGGCGCCATGGAATCGGCAACCTTGGGCACGGCCGTCGCGGCGGCTGACGCCTTGCAGCAGGCGGCGGGCAGCCTGGCTGACGAAGGTCGAATGGATCAAGGCATCGCGTCAGGGCTCACGGTCGAGCAGGAAGCCGCGCCGGAGGCGGCGATGCCCGCGGAAGAGACAGCTGCCGTCGGGCGAGCGGAGGCAGTGCCCCGGCCCGAGATCGCGCCGATCTCCGGACCGGAGCGGGCGGAGGCCGCGCGGTCCGGGCGCTCGATCCAGTTGGATGAGGCCGACCACCTGATCCTGGCCGAGCCCATGGTGGAGGGGCAGGGCCAACTACGGGAGGTCGGTCGGGGCGCCTTCGCGGACGACCCGGAGCCGTTGACGCGAATCGATGCCGCCACGGCGATGGCGGCCGATCGGCCGGAAGTGGGTGACGCGGAGCCGCCGGAGCCGATGGCCGTGCGCGCCATGGGCCCGGATGAAGCCCGGGATGAGCGCCGCCGGGCGGGGGTGGATCTGGTGGACGGCGCGGAACCGGTGCAGCCGACCGCCGAAACGGCCGCGGCACCGATGCCGGAGCTGGCCATGGATGCGGACGCGGAGCTGACGGAGGCCCCGGATCGGGCGGCATTGGGGGTACCGGCTGTGCCGGGCGAGGCGTTGGCGGAAGCAGGCGAAAGTCTGATGGATGCAGAAGCGGCGGAGATGGTTCTGGCCGATGACGGGGGAGCCGGCGGCGCGGTCGCTGCGGACTTGGAAGACCGGTCCGGGGAATTTACCGCGGCCGCGGAACCAGACGCATCGCGCCGCGCCACGCCTCAGGCCCGGTTCCGAGGGCAGGGTCAGGCTGTTCCGGCCACCGAGGACGCGCCGCGGCTGCGGTTCAGCGCCGATCCCGGGGAAGTGGAGTTGAACACCGACACCTCGGTGCTGGCGGCGGCGATGGAGCAGCAGGCCCGGCGGCAGAGCGAGCTGGCGATCGAACTGCGCGATGCCGGCGAGATCGAGCGGGCCGAGGAACTGCTGCGGCTGAACACACAGGAACTGGAGGACCTGTCGCAGCGTTATGACGACCCCGGTTTGCAGCAGCAGGCGATGTTCAATCGGAGGGACGCCGACAGCGTCGGCAAGACCGGCGCCGAATGGGAGCGCCAGCGCAAGGTGATGCGGGCGCGCAACATGTTGGTCGAGCAATACGGCAGCCTGCCGCAGCTTGGGGGGCAGCCGGATGCAGCCGCCGGTGCCGGGGACGCCGCGCTGGCGGAGGATGAGGTGGACGAGGCGGCGGCGGACCAGCACGATGAGGCTCAGTCCCGGAGCGATGGCCAACCGGGATCGTGATCGTGACCGCGGGCGTGACCTCCCGCCCCGGAATGGTCCGGTGGATGGAGCGGGCGCTTGTGACGGCGGGTCAGCCGGGGCATGATGGGCGCTGATGAAGATTGATTTCCCCCTTGTTCCCCGGGCCGGCTGGTTGGCGAACTCGTGCCGGACCTGCGGTTTGCTGGCGGCGGTGAGCATGCTGGCAACGCTGATGCTGCCGGGCCAGCAGCAGGAACGCGAGGCCGAACCCGCTGACGGGGGCGCGGACCAGAGACTGAGCCTGTTCGCCCGCGACAATCTGGTAGCCTGGTGCGTGGTCCCGTTCGACGCGGCCAAGCGTGGCCCCGACGAACGGGCGGCGATGCTGGCCGAGCTGGGTTTGAGGCGTTTGGCCTACGATTATCGCGCCGAGCAGGTGCCGCAGTTCGACGAGGAAATGGAGGCGCTCAAGCGGCATGGCATTGAGCTGACGGCGTGGTGGTTTCCGCGCACGCTCAACGACGAGGCCAGGCTGATCCTCGAGGTGCTGAAACGCCACGGCATATCGACCCAGCTGTGGGTCACCGGCGGCGCGGAGCCGGTGGCGGACGAGGCCGCGCATGTCGAGCGGGTTCGCCGCGAGGTCGAGCGGCTGCGGCCGATCGCCGAGGCGGCGGCGGCACAGGACTGCCAATTGGCCCTTTACAACCACGGCGGCTGGTTCGGCCAGCCCGAGCACCAGATCGAGATCATCGAGGCGCTGGGGATGGACAACGTGGGCATTGTTTATAACCTGCACCACGGCCACGAGCACAGCGACCGGTTTGAGGACCTGCTTGGCCGCATGCGGCCGCACCTGTTGGCGCTCAATCTCAACGGCATGATGACCGGACCCGAGCGGGCGGAATGGAAGATCATGCCGCTTGGTCAGGGTGACATCGATCTGCGCTTGCTGCGCATCATTGCCGGATCAGGCTACGACGGCCCGATCGGCCTGCTCGATCACGATCATCAGGCCGACGCGCGCGAGCGGTTGCTGGACAATCTCGACGGCCTCGAATGGCTGCTGCCGCAGTTGGCCGGGGATCCGCCTCCGGGGCCGCGGCCGCAGCCGCGCAGTTGGCGCATGCCAGGGCCTCCGCCGGTTGACGAGGAACCCTTCGAAGCCGCGCCGCTGGTGCCGCGGAACCGTCCGCTGCACCGGTTGGAGGTCAACCGGGAACGCATTTACGACTTCTACGCCAAGCAGGCGCGGAGGGTGCTCGAGACCGGGGTCCAGCCGACGCTGCTGGGTGATTTTCCGGGGATTGAAGGCGAGCGCCACGGGCACTGGGGAACCCAGAACGAGGACTACTGGAGGGACGACCGCTGGCACAAGGCCGATCCCGGGCCGGTGATGGCGGGTGTGGTGCACCTGCCCGGGGGAGCGGTGGCCAAGGCGGTCTGCCTGCGGCTGATCGAGGAAGGCGGGGGCGGCGGCGATGAGTGGCTGGCGGTGTTCGACCCGGCCAGCCTCAGTTTTCCATGGGTTTCAAGAAGTGGCTTTGTCAGAGTGACGCCGGTGCGGCGCGGGCTGATCGACGGCCTGCGCCTGCCGGAGGGCGCGCAACCGGTCGACGTGGAGATGCCCGGGATCGGTGGCATGGACTATCTGGGCTACCATCGCATCGGCGACCGGGTGGTGTTTGCCCTCAGGCCGGGCGACGACCGGGCCACCGACGGCGACCCCGGCGAGTGGTGGCTGACGATCGAGGTGGACGGCGGACGGCCCCAGGTGGCGCTGGCGCCGCGCGAAGGCCACCCGCTGGAGCAGGCCCTGCGCGAGGCGCCGCCGCAGTGGCCGGAGGAGATGGTGACTGCCGGCGTGCTTGGCGACGGCGAACCCTACGCGATCGACACCATCCCGCTGCCATTCGACAATCCCCACGGCACACTGTGGATGATCGGCGACCACGATTTTTTTGACAACGGAGACGCGGTGGTCAGCACGATCACCGGCGAGGTGTGGATGGTTTCGGGGCTCGACGCCAGCCTGGCCGAGGTTCGCTGGCGGCGATTCGCCACCGGATTGCACCAGCCCATGGGGGTGCGCGTGGTGGGCGACGCCGTTTATGTGCTTGGCAGGGACCAGTTGACACGCCTGCACGATCTCAACGGCAACGGCGAAGCCGACTGGTATGAGAACGTGAACAACGCCCTGACCACCTCCACGTCCGGGCACGACTACGTCATCGGCCTGGAAGCGGACGACGAGGGGTGGTTCTACTTCACCTCCGGCAACCAGGGTCTGTGCCGGATGAATGCCGACGGCGGCTTCGAGGTGCTGGCGCGCGGGTTCCGCAATCCCAACGGCATTGGCCGGCTGCCGGACGGCAAGCTGACGACGTCGGTGCAGGAGGGCGACTGGACCCCGGCCTCGATGCTCTATCAGGTGGATGAGTCGGGCGGCTTTCATGGCTACCCGGGACCGCCGGCCGAGGGGGTGCAGGTGCGCCCGCCGCTGGTGTATCTGCCGCGTGGCGTGGACAACTCGTCCGGCGGGCAGGTGTTTGCCGATGATCCTCGTTGGGGTCCGCTGGCCGGACAGTTGATCCATCTGTCGCCCGGATACGGCCTCGCTTGCCTGGTGTTGCGTCAGGAAGTGAACGGGGTCTCGCAGGGTGCTGCGGTCGAACTGCCCGGTGATTTCCGCTCCGGCGTGCAGCGGGCGCGGGTGAACCCGCGGGACGGCCAGGTTTATGTCAGCGGAATGCTGGGTTGGGGCAGCTACACCGAGGAGGACGGTTGCTTCAACCGCCTGCGCCACCAGCCGGCTCCGGGTGATGCCCGGGGTGATGCGCCATCGTGGCCGTTGCCGGTGGGGTTCGAAGCGCGTGAGAACGGAGTGCTGGTGGAGTTCGCCGAGCCGCTTGACGCCGCCGTGGCCGGGGACGCCCGGCGTCACTTTGCGCAATGCTGGAATTATCGTTATTCAAACGCCTACGGCTCGCGCGAGTATTCGCTGCGCTGGCCGGACCGGCCCGGGCACGATGTGCTCGAGGTCACCGGCGCGCACCTCGACCGCGACGGTCGGCGGTTGTTTCTGGAAATCCCGCGGCTGACCCCGGCTCACCAGGTCCACCTGCACCTGGCCGTGGGCGAGGGGACCTGGCGCGACCTGTTCCTGACGGTGCACCAACTCGGTCCGGATTTTGATGAACATCCGGGCTATGTGGCGCGTGACAAACATTACCTGCTGCCACACGATGGGCGTGGCCCGGATGCCGCGCAGTCCGCGGTCAATCCGTGGCTTGAAGGGCCGCCGGGAGTGGAGCTGGTGGTCGATTGCGCCCAGGGGCTGAGATTCGAGCAGGAGCGGCTGCAGGTGCGGGCGGGCGCGCGCGTCAGCCTGCGGTTGAACAATCCCGACGTGGTGCCGCACAACTGGGTGCTGCTGGCGCCCGGACGGCTGCAGGCGGTCGGTGACGAGGTCAACCGGCTGATCGCCGATCCATCGGCTCCTGCCCGGCATTACGTGCCGGACTCGCCGGACGTGCTGGTTTGGACTGACATGCTCAACCCCGGCGAGCACATGGTGATCCATTTCGACGCCCCGCCACAGCCGGGCCTTTATCCTTACATGTGTACCTTCCCGGGGCACTGGCAGATCATGAACGGGGTGCTGGAGGTGCTGGAAGGGGAGTGAATGAAGGCCGGGCGCGTGGCGGATCAGATCGCCTGGACAGCTGGTTCAGCTTTCGGGAAGGAAGGATCAGCGGGTGATTCGCGCGGGCTTGGCATTATTGTCCTGGATTCCCCGCAATCGGGGCGTGAAGCCCCGTCTTCGCGACCTTCATCGGGCGGCAATCCAATGCGCTGTCATCGAAGAGTTTTCGCAGCGGCTGTAAGGGCTTGTCCATGTGGTGGTTCATCCACCGGCAGACGGGCGAATCCCTGGCCAAGGGTTTGGCTTCTGGAGGTATCCGCCCTCAATGAGGGAGCTGGCGACGCCTGCCTGACGCGGTGCGTCAGTGCGTCGCGGGGTTGTCCGGGCGTTGCAGGCGATCAGCGGTCGACCAATGCCAGACCGATCAGCTGACGCAGGCGGCCGGGGTCGGTGGCGGTGGTCTTGGCGACAAAACCTCCGGCGTGGGCGAAGTGGACGTCGGGCTCATCCTGCACGCGGGTGAAGTCGAGCCGGGCGTCGTCGTTGAATCGCGCCAAGCCATAGCCGCTGCCGCGGCGGTCTGGGTAGACCAGAGCCACGGTCGGCGTTTCCGGCGGATGGCGCAGCAGGTAACGAGTGAGGCCGGCCGAGGGATCGGCCGGCAGCGGCTCGACGCGTGGAAGGAACAAGGCCTGCAGCGGTTCGCCGGCCCGCTCAAGAGCCCAGAATCGCGCGTGCCGGTCGATGTAATCGAGGCGTGAACGGATGTCGCGCAGGTAGTGGATCAGGTCTTCGCCGATCCATTGCATCATCTGCCACAATGGGTCGCCCTGTTCGAGCCGGGTCGATTGGGCAAACCGGCGCAGCAGGGTGATGTCGATGGGCGAGTTGAGCTGCGCCAGCACCGCTCGGTCGACGCCCAGCCAGCGGGCGGTCTCATTGGGGCCGCGGGCGTCGAACCACTCGGCGGTTTCCAGCCAGTCGCAGAACAGGCGCGCGTCCTCATACAGGCCGAGGTGCTGCAACACCAGGCTGAGGGCGCAGGTCGGGGGATGATCACGGGGCAGTTGGTGGTGGTCGAAGTTGCCGCCTTCGGGCTGGTGACGGCCACCGACATCGACCACGCACACCGACGGATCGTCCAGGTCGCCCTCGCCGGGTTCGGCCCGCAACACCGGTGCCTTGTGAAGGTGGACCAGGAGGCAGCAGGCGAGAAAATCGTCTTTGTGAGCCCCGCCGGGGTGGGTCTGGATGAGTCGGATGGAAGCGGACACGGATATGATGGAATCACCCATAACGCGGCGGCCGGTCGACTGCAAGATCGACGGCGGGCGTGGCCGAGTAACTACAAGAACATGCCACGAAATATGCCAGGCATACAGTTGACAGCCGGTGCGGTGGTGGTAGGATGGTGGGATGAACGAGCGATCCAAGTCGATGAACACGAAGGAGAACAAGAAGCTGGACCCGGTGGAGTTGGCGGGGCTGCCGACGGGGGCGTATCGGGCGGGATTCCGGACCAGGGCGGTGATTCCGGGGGTGTCGCGGGGCAGTGTGGGGCGGCGGCGGATTCTGGGGGCGGAGGTGGTCAACTGCTA
>SKLO01000644.1 GCA_007123195.1 Verrucomicrobiales bacterium
AAGTCGCGCAGGCCGCCGTAACGCCAGCGCCCGGCGCCGCTGAGGCCGGCCGCGACGGTGCCGCCAAGGGTGGCGCCGAGGTCGGCCAGCGGCGGGTCGAACGGCAGGTATTGGCCGTTGCCCGCCAGCGCGGCGGCCAGCTCGGTCAGCGGCGTGCCGGCGCCGGCGGTGAAGGTGTATTCGTCAGGTTCGTATTCGGTCAGGCCCGCCAGCCCGGCCAGGTCGATGACCGCGACGCCGTCGCCGCCGGCCACCAGCGGCGTCTTGCTGCGACCGGCGGTGACGGCCAGCCGCGGGTGGTTCACCACCATGCGGCGCAGCTCGTCGACCGACTCCGGACGCAACTCCCCGTCCGGCGCCGGGGGCGCGGCGGCGGTGGTGTTGGTTCGGGGGTCGGCGGGGGGCATGGTGGCGGGGGTTGGTTGTTGTGGGACAAAAAACGACTTCTCCGTCAACGGATCCGCCTTCAGCCCTTCTGAACCTCAATGACGCGCGCGGCAAAACCGGGAACCCCGGTTGACCAGCCTCGCACCGCCGCGTCGGATCCATGATCAGCGGACATCAATCACTGCCCATCAGTGTCCACCGGTCAACCAGTGGTTCAACTTCTGTTTTCAGCATGAGTTCCACCTGGACCAGCCCCGCCCGCCAGCAGGCGAATGGGCCAGAGGTTGAACCTCAGGCGGATCGGGGATTCCACCCAGCCGATCAGCGCCAGGCCGGCGCCTGCTCCAAGCAGGGCCGAAGCGGGCGGAACCAGCGGCGCAAGACGCCTTCCGACGTGAGGTGGATGATCGCGACGCCGGGGTGCAATCAGGATTCCGGGTGAAGGCCGTGACGGATTAGCCTGTCACCCGCCGGGAGTTCAATGCCATCGGGCGGTGATCAGGCTCCGGGCTTCCTGGCCGCCCAACGGTCCGGCGCCGGCTCTTGCTCATGAGCCGCTACGGCGCCTCGGCCTCCCCTGGGAACACCAGCCTCCCGGGCGGCGGATCGCGCCACTCAAGCTGCCGGCGGGCTCTGAGGTCCCACAGGATGTTTCGATCCGGTGAATCGGGACAGAGGCGAAAATCATAATTGACATGGGTCAGTTCGATATGCTCCCCCGGGTCGAGCATGGGCGGATTGCGCTCCTGAACCGCTTCCCAGGTGGCATTCCTCCAGTCTGGCTCAATCGAAATGCCGTCTTCAAGGTCGGTTGCCTCCGGTTTGAAGCGCCACCCCGAATCAACGAGGATCGGCTTCAAGTATTTCCACCCGATCGTCGTCTCGGATCTGTAGCCGCCAGTGCTTGTCCTTGCCCAATGAGTGGAGTGGCTGATCCGGGTGCTCCCGGGAGGGCAGGTAAACGAACCATTCGCCTGCGTCGGACGTGCCGAGTACGGAAATGCTGGCCCTTGGGCCTTCGTCGGGGTGTTGGCGCGGGATGACTTGATGGATGTCTTGGATTGGAAGCCGCGTCAAGTTCAACGTGGTGCCGCTTTGAAATGCCACAAACCAGTGCTGCCTGCCTCCGACCCATTGCCGGAGGAGACCACTTCGGGATGACCGGAGTCGATTCGTGTGTCGTCCTCTTCGTTCTATGATGACATCGTCGCGCCAGTCTTCGTCACGGGGATCCGGTTTCTCGATAGTGAAGTCAGCCCAATCCGAAGCTGCGAAATTGCCGTCATCCAGGAACATCAGAACGCGGACTCGCGCATGTTCCATGTTCGCGACCACCATTGGCCCGAATCCCTGGTCACTGGCATCCGAGAATATGTCCAGTGATCTGATCACGTGCTTCTTTCCTGGATCGACTGTGACCCATTGACGGATTTGAGTCCAGTCCCGTTCCGGTGACATGTCGTAGACGGAGTGGAATGCGGGATTTCCAATCGCGGAAATGGGCTGGGTTGGTAAATCAAACTCGAGATTGATACGCGTCATATAGATCTGGGGGACGGCCAAGGGAATTCGAAAAGGTTGGGTGCCGTTGTTGTGGAGGGTAAGCTCCATGGCGATCCGCTCACCCGCAAGAATCGCTCCTGAGGGCTCCAGATCCACTTCGAACCGGATTGGAGAGGCGTCCATTGAAATGACCGGCAATTGTTCGGGAACATTCCGCGGAGGGCTGGCCTGTGACTGCGCGAGAAACCAAGGGATTGACAGCACAATGAGGGCGAGGAGGCTTGCAGGGTTCGTGTGGCTTATGGTCATGGTTCTGGCTGGGGCGATGTTGAGCATTGTTCGAGATTCGCGAACTGCGGTTTTGTAGTCAAGTGCGCCACCTCACGGAACAGGATGCAGACCCTGGCGGGCTTTCAGGTCCACGGCTGATTTCTCCTTTCCCGCTTCATCAAACTTGATCGCCAGCCGCGCCCCGGGATCTGAGGGCGGGGGAGGCAATGACCCCATGACCGAATCACTGCCAATCAGATGTTCGTGCTGATCCCAGTCGGGCGCGGCTCCACGTTTCTCGATCAATCCATGAAACAATTCGTGGGCCGCGGCATAGTGCATATTGGCGGCGAGAGTCCCCGCTTCGTCTGCAATCCCTTCTACGAAAAGGACAGCCATCCTGTCTTTCATTTGATTGCCAGTCGTGTAAAAGGCCTTTCCTGTGGTCGGCTTCAAGAGCCCGCCAAAGTTATCTATTTCGCCACGGCGGCCTAGGAGCATGACAAACCGGAACCACTGGGCCACATGGCCTGGCCGGCGACCAGCGGCTGCGCGGTTGTAGGGCTCAAGGCCTTCAAAATAGTTCATAATTTGCTGTTCATCTTCTTCATTGGTCTTCTTTAGAGCGTTGTCATAGCTAATAAAATAGGTCAGGCCCTCATCGACATACTGATAAGCGAGGGTTCGGTCATCCAAGTGGCCGAGTTCATGGTATTTGACAGGTCCGTCGTCAGGATAGTCCTGTTCGGTTACGATCCAGTGGATGTCGACTAGTACGCCGTCGGTGGGGTGGTTGTAGAGTTCGGCGATTCCGGGCATGAAGTTCTCCGGCTGTCCATCGGCGGGCAGGCCGGGAATCATGCTGACATGGACCAAACATTCCTTCCTCGCTGGCGAGAGCCGGCGATGGCCGCCATCGTGGGGGCCGTTTTCATCGCGGCCACCGTCGAGCATGAAGCCCCGGTATTCCTCGAAGACCGTGAGGCCGTCGCCTTCGGTTTCGTGAGGTTCAAGCGGCTCTGTGTCATCACCGGGCTTGAAGTCGCCGCCGGGGATGGGGATGCCAACGTGCAGGGCCTGCCAGCGTTCGGCCTCGGCGATCAACCATACGTCGGCGATCACATACTGGCGGGTCCAGTTTGGCAACCACTGATGGGTGCGGCCGATTTCCTTGTCGTTGTTGTCGCGCAGGATGACACGCACCAGGCAGTAGCCGCCGTAGTCCTTGCAGTAGATGGGAACCACCAGGTGGTCGCCCGCGGGCACGCCGGTAGCGAGGCGCTCGTTGATGTCGGGATCGAAGCTGAAGTCCTCCTCGGCCCCCTCGCCGAAGGCGTCGTGCGGGGTGTTGACGGCGAAGCCGGGGTGGCTGCTGACGTTGATGATCTCGAACTCGGCCTGCAGATGGGCGGCGCCTTCGATGACCAGATGTAGCGTCTGTGCGCCGGTGTATGTAAGATCGGCGAAGGATTTGCTGTCGTCGTGCAGCAGGGCGTCATCGCCGCGGTAGCCGGGCAGGTAGCTGGTCAGGCCGTCCTCGGGCTGGTTGACCTGTTGATTGCCGCTGACATCGAGATCCAGGGTGTGGAGGTCGGCCATGTCGCCGATGGGCCCCGTCATGCCGGCGGCGTTGCCGATGATTTCATAGACGAATTCAACGAAGGAATGGACGAATTCGGCGCTACCTTCAATCCAGACCAACTGGACCCCCTGGGAGATCAGCTCGGAAAACGGCCCGCTTGGGTTGTTGATGTCCACGACGAGGTCGGCCGAAGTGAGTTCGGTGCCATCGGCGGTGAAGGCGCGGGTGTGCTGGGGAAGCCTGAGTTCGACCTGGCCTGCAAGTCCCGGCACCGTGGCCGAGTGGCTCGGATCAAAGTTGAGTTCGATGGCGACAAAGTCGTCGTCACCCGCGTTCTCCGGGGCGGAGGGATCAAGATCGTCCCGGTTCCAGTCCCAGAGCACGGCGGTGGGGGAATCGGGCTCGGCCTCGCGGTCGTTGTCGATGTTCTTGGGCAGCAGGCCGCTGTAGGGGGTGATGTCGTCGTCGGGCCGTTCGATCCCGGACCCGGTATCGCCATGGGTGGACGGGCCGTGCAGGACCATGAACATGCCCGGGGTAAGCACCTCGACGGTGATGGTCTGGGTGGTTCCGTATTCGGGATCGGACATGTAGGCCTGCATCTGGGAGAAGCCGCCTGTGCCCCCTCCTCCCCCGCCGCCCGGATCGATGACCTCCTTGAAGCTGCGGGTGGCCTGGTCCAGGGTCACGTGGTTGCCTTCGCGCAGGGAGGGCTCGCTGTGCTTGGCGCTGGCCTCGTACGGGGCCTGAATGACCAGTTCCTCCGGCGGCTCCTCCTGGACGAAGTTCGGGTGCGGCTGGTAGGTGATGGTGAGGTCGTAGTCGCGTGCAGTCGCGGGTTCCCCGTTTTTAAACTGGTGCGGGATGAGCACGACGATGCGGGCTTCTTCGGCGGTTTCCGAGAAGAACCAGGTGACGTCACCGGTGGCGGGCTTGGGGTCGACTTCGACGTGAACGTCCGACGAATTGAAGTTGAACGTGTGTTGCGGTTGCTGGGCGCGGGCGCGGTTGACGGCGGGCAGGGAGGAGAGAACGAGCAGAATCAGGATGACAAGGGGCTGCCTGCGGGCTATGGCAGTCGCATGAAACGCAAGTCCACGCCCGGTGGAAGCTTTGTCACCATGCAGCCGCCATTGAACGGACGGTTCCGGGATGCGGGATGCGGGATGCGGGATGCATGAGAAGGCGGTGAATCGAGATTGCCTCGAAAAGGTGCGAGGCTTTTTCCGGGGCGTCAAGGGGAATGTGTGCGGGATGGACGGGTGCCCCGTGCGCAGGTTCCGGGGGCGTGGATTCAAGGGGAGGGGTGAGCGATGAGGGGTGATGGCGGACAAGGCGGCGCGGTGCGTGGCGCGCCCGGCGCTGGTTGGACGACGGGGGCGGCCCCGACCCTGGGCGATCGGCTGGCCAGGGGGTTGCTCTGGCTGCTGCTCGGGCTGGCGGGGCTGGTGGTTGCCCACGCTCGAACGAGCCAGGTGCCGGAGGAGTTCGGGTTTCTGCAGCAGGTGTGGCAGCGGGGTGGCGAGGTGCCGGCGGGGCAGCACCGGCAGCTTGAGCTGGGGCGCTTGTTCCATGCCTCGGGTGTGATGGCGGCGGTATCGACGACGGATCTGGCTTGGTGGCAGCCGGGCGCCGGCAGCGGGCGTCACGGGGCGGAGCAGTTTCCAACGGGCCGGGCGGCGAGGGAGGTTCCGCTGATGTTCCGGGACGGAGAGCGGAGGACGGGCGGGCCGGCCGCTGATTGGGCGACGGGCCTGCTGGCCGGGGCGGCGGCGCCGCTGCGGGTGCATGTGGGTGATGATCCGCTGTGGCTGCAGGCGGAGCTGATCTATGTGGAGCGGGCAGCGTTGAATCAGCTGGCCCAACAGCTGGCACGCGCGGAGGAGCGGTTCGACTGGCAGGTGAGTTGCAATGGGTTGCATTTGCTGGGACGGGGCGCGCGCCCGGTTCCGGCAGCGGGAGTGGGCACCGACTGGCGCCGGGCGGAAGGGACCGCCGGACCTGCCGCTGCGGACTGGGTGTTGGACGTGGGTGGGGCGGAGTGGCCACCGCTGATTGAACGAAAGTTGTGGCGGGTGGTGGCAGGCGGTTTGCTGGCGGTGTCCGTGGCCGGCGGCATGGCGGTCTGCGGCGCGTTCCTGTGGGGTTTGTTTTGGCGCCGTCGCCGATGGTTTCCGGCAGGCGGCGGATCACCGGCTGAATGGGTGGCAGTGCTGGCGCTGGGTTGGTGCGCCAGCGTGCTGGCGGTCAGTATGGCCGGGGCGGTGGCGGGAGGCACGGCGGGTCTGGCGCCGTCGGCCTGGCAGAAGCCGGCATGGCAAGCGTTCTTCGTCGGCGTGGTCGCTCTCGCGGTGGCGCTGCGGCTGGTCAACCGGGCTCGGGCACGGGGCCGGGCCGGGGTCGCTTCAGTGCCGGGAGGTTTGCCGGAGATTGGTGATGCGGATCGATTGGCGGGCGGCTGGTGGTCCCGGGCCGGTTGGTGTGCGGGCTGGGGATTGATCGCGGCGACGGTCGTGTGGCTGGCGGCGCGGGCGCTCGTGCAGGTGCCGTTCGACGCGCCCGGGCTGGTGACTCATGGTTACAAGGCGCTGTTGTTCGACCGCCTGGGGGCGGCCGATCCGTGGGTGCTGCTCGAGGCCGGACGGGAGTTCGCGCGCCCGCATTATCCGCACGGGTTTTCCGTCTCAGCCTGGTTGACGATGCCGCCGGCTGGTTGGCGCCACGGGGTGGTGGCTCAATGGCAGGTGGTGCTGCCGCTGGCGCTGGCGGCGCTGGTGCTCGGACGGGCGGCGCTGGCTGTCTCGGGGAACCGGTGGCCGGCACTGGTTCTGGTGGCGCTGTGGGCCGGAAGCTGGCCGGTGCAGCGGGTGCCGGGCACATGGTATGCGGAGCCGCTGATGCTGCTGTTCTGGTGCGGGGCGCTGGCCTGCTGGCTGAAGGTGCTGGAGCAGGGTTCAGGCCGCGATTCCAGCGTCGGGGAAGGGCTGGATGATGCCGGATCGGGAATGGTCCGCGCCGCGCTTGCCGGCGGATTCTGTGCGGCGGCGATGATCTGGGTCAAGAACGAAGGCCTGCTGTGGTGGTTGGTTGCGGTGATTGCCCTCGCGATCGGGGTCGGGGTTAGTGCCTGGAACCGCCGGCGGGCGGGTGGCGGTGGCATCATGCCTCCTTGCGGCCGGATCCTGGCAGCGGCCATGCTGCCCGGGGTGGCGACGGCTTTGTTGTGGTGGGGCTGGCGCGGTTGGCACGGCTTGGCGGACGCGGATTTTTCCATGGAAGCCCTGCTGGCGATGGACAGCGGCGAGCGGGTCGAGGTCATTCGCAGCACGGCGATGGTGGTTCGTCTGTGGATGTTTGGCGAAGGCTGGGCGTGGCCGTTCGGGGGAATCTGGTGGCTGCTGGCGGCGTCGGTGGCTTGCTTCGGCTGGCGGCATCGCTGTGATCCGGTGGCAGGCTGGCTGCTGGCGATCTGCCTTGTGGGCGTGCTGATGCCGTTGATGATTTTTCCGTTCACCACGGTCGAGCCGCTGGACCGTCATCTGATTGCCGTGTGGCGGCTGATGTTGTTTCCTTCGGCGGCGGCGCTGTTGCTGGTGGCGCGATTGTGGGCAAGAAGGGCACTGATCGCGGCGGCGAAACCGGCCGGGTCCGGCTGACATCTGATTTGAAGAAATGAAGACGATTAACAGCACGACGAACAAAGGTGGGAGTCCCGGGTTGGTGTCCCCGGGCTTCCGGTCCGGGTGGATGCGGGGGCTTTTGGTGATGCTGGCGCTGGTCATGGCGGGCTGGCCCACGGACCGGCAGGGGGCCGGGGCCGCGGAAGAAGGCCGGGACGGCGGCGGTGGAACCGTGCGGACTTGGACCGATGTCGATGGCCGGGAAATCACGGCACGGGCGGTCCGGCTGGAGGACAGGGTGCTGATTCTGGAGGTGGGGGGACGCGAGTTCCGGGTGCCGGAGGATCGGTTGTCGAGCAACGACCGTCGTTGGCTGATGCGCAACCGCGGGCAGGTGCCGCGGCTCTCGGTGGTGGCGCCGGAGGACCTGTCGGCCGCCGATGAAGCCACCTTGAGGCGCATGATCCGGGTCCCCGGGGAGCCGCAGCGGGAGTGGCAACTTGGACCGGGCCGGACGTTGGCCGGCCGGTTGATCGGGGTCGCCGAACGGACTGCGGTGATCCAGCCGACAGGCCGGGATGGGGCGCTGGCCCTGGATCGGCTCAGGCTGCGCGGGGAGGACCATCGCTACATGTCCCGGGTGCGACCGCCTGAGGGCGAGCTGGTGGATTTTCCGGGCGAGGGAGCGGCGGCCCGGGAGCTGGCTGCCAAGGGACTCGTGGGATACGAGTATCGGCTGGAAAGGTTTCGGGTCAATCCCGCTCCGGCAGGGGTCCGTTCATCGGTCCGCTTCCGCTGGTTCACGCCCGAGCTGGAGGCGGGGCGGCAATATCCGCTGGTGTTGTTCCTGCACGGCATCGGCGAGCTTGGGGAGGACAATGTCAGGCAGCTTGAGCATCGTGATCCGCTGATGCTGGTGGCGCCGGCCAACCAGCGCCGATATCCGTGCTTCTTCATGGCGCCGCAGCACGGGGCCGGTGAGAACTGGGGCGGCGGCGGCTCGTTTCACGGCCCCAACGAGGTGCTGGCGGCCACCCTTGAGGCGTTGCGTTACATGCAGCTAGTGGAGCATGCCGGGCAGGTTGACTGGCGCCGCATTTATGTGACCGGGTTGTCCAGCGGGGGCCACGGGGCCTATGCGGCGATCAGCCTTTATCCGGAGTGGTTCGCGGCCGCGGTGCCGGTGGCGGCGTCGACGAACCCGGTGCGGTTCCGTCGCGACAATGCGCGGCCGATGTGGGTGTTCTACAACCGCGGGGACAGTCCGCGGCTGGCGCACAACATCGGCCTGATGGAGCGTCACTTGCGGGAGCTGGGGCAGCCGCTGCGTGTGACGGTGTTCGACGGCGGAGGACACAATGCGTGGCGCGAGGCCTATGATCATGGCGGCCTGGCACGGTGGTTGTTCGATCAGCAGCAACCACTGAGGTAGCCGGGAGTGGCATCCGCGCTCCCATCCCCGGCGTGAATGCGCGGCTCGCTCCGGCAATGGCACATGCCAGGACAGGGTGATCAGGAGAAAATCACTGCGCCGGCTGGCACAGAATTCAACCACTGATGGATGGATGAGATGCACGGCGGCGAGGCGATGAGTGGGCGGAATGGCGTGGGAGGTCTTCATCAGGATGAGACAGAATTGGAAACCACAACCGGAGGCGACAGCCGCAGATGGCCGGCCACTTTCCCGACTGCTGAGCGCCGGCAAATGGACAGGCATGATATGAAGTTCTGAATGGATTTCGGGGTGGCCTGGAGTCGATGAATGGACAGTTCATTTTGCCGGCAACAACCTGTGAGTCAATCCCCCCAAACATCGGGGCTGCCGCCTGCAAGCCTGACCTAACCTTCCGTATCAGTGTTCATCAGTCCATCAGTGGTTGAATCCGCCGCTCTGCGTTGATTGTTGATTTCTGATTTTTTTTGCGGTTGCCGATCATTCGCGGCTGATGAGGCCCTGTTGTTCGAGGGGATGAAGGCCGTGGAGGCCGAGGGCCGGGGGTTCGCCGCCGGGGAACATCTTGCCGCGGTTGGCGATGCGCTTGGGGTCGAGCGCGTGGCGGATGCGGTCGAAGGTGTCGATGTCGTC
>SKLO01000561.1 GCA_007123195.1 Verrucomicrobiales bacterium
CAGGATCTTGAAACCGCGGTGCGATTGAATCTCGACCTGGTGGTGGTGATCCTCAACGACTCCGCCTACGGCATGATCCGCTGGAAACAGGCCGACATGGGGTTCGCCGACTACGGCCTGTCGTTCAACAACCCTGACTTTGTCGCCTACGCGGAAAGCTACGGCGCCCGCGGCCACCGGGCGGAATCCAACCAGCACCTTGAAACCCTGCTGCGGGAATCCATCGCCGGGGGCGGGCTGCACCTGATCGACCTGCCGGTCGACTACTCACGCAACGGCCCGCTGCTGTTTGACGAGATCCCCCGCGCCAGCGCCGCGATCGCCGGCACCGAGGACCAACCATGAGCCATTGACCCGATCCACCGGACCGCGACATGAAAGAGCATTATCCCGCCTACCTTGCCAACGAACCCTTTGCCCCCAACCATGACCTTGAGGTGACGGACAAATACCGCGGCCATGTGGCCACCCGCGTGCCGCTGGCCTCCGCCGCCGACCTCGACCGCGCCATCGCCGCCGCGGTCGATGCCGCCGAACCGCTGCGCCGGCGCCGACCGGACCAGAACCGCGACGTGCTGGAACACTGCGTGCGCCGTTTCCGCGAGCGAGCGGACGAACTGGCGCAGGGCCTGTGCGCCGAGGCCGGCAAGCCGATCAGCGACAGCCGCGGCGAGGTCACCCGGCTGATCGAAACGTTCGACATCGCCGCCCGGGAGGCGGTGGCACCGCACGGCGAAATGCTCAATCTCGAACTCGGCGAGCGCACCCGCGGCTACCGCGGCTGGACCAAACGCGTGCCGGTCGGCCCCTGCTCGTTCATCTCGCCGTTCAATTTCCCGCTCAACCTGGCCGCCCACAAAATCGCCCCCGCCCTTGCCGCCGGCTGCCCGTTCGTGCTCAAGCCCGCCAGCCGCACCCCGGTCGGCGCGCTGCTGATCGGCGAGGTGCTGGCGGAGACCGACCTGCCCAAGGGCGCCTTCTCCATCCTCCCGTGCCGCTCCCGGGACGCCGACGCCCTGACCACCGACCCAAGGCTCAAGCTGCTCAGCTTCACCGGCTCGCCGGAGGTCGGCTGGAAGCTCAAGCAACGCGCCGGCAAGAAAAAGGTCGTGCTTGAACTGGGGGGCAACGCCGCCTGCGTGATCGATCGCGGCACCGATCTTGAGGACGCGGTCAAGCGCCTGATCTTCGGAGCGTTCTACCAGTCCGGCCAGAGCTGCATCTCGGTCCAGCGCATCCTGGCACATTGTGAAGTCGCCGACGAATTGGAGCAGCGGCTGGTCAGGGCCGCGCGAGCACTCAAGTCCGGCGACCCCGCCGCCGAGGACACCTTCATTGGCCCGATGATCGCGGAGAGCGAGGCCGAACGGATCGAACAGTGGATCCGCCAGGCCGTCGAGGCCGGTGCCGAACTGCTGTGCGGGGGCGGCCGCGACGGCGCCGTGGTCGAGGCCACGCTGTTGAAGAACGTGCCCGACGACCAGCCGCTGCAATGCGACGAGGCGTTCGGGCCGGTGGCCGTGCTGGAGACCTTCGACGACTTCAACCACGCGCTCGAACGGGTCAACGCCAGCCGTTTCGGCATCCACGCCGGCGTGTTCACCCCGCGCATCGACCACGCCATGACGGCCTGGGACCGGCTCGAAGTCGGCGGCGTGCTGATCAACGAGGTGCCGTCCTGGCGGGTCGACAACATGCCCTACGGCGGCGTCAAGGACAGCGGCACCGGCCGCGAGGGCGTGCGCTACGCGATCGACGACATGACCGAGATCCGCACCCTGGTGATCCGTGAGGTCTGAGCGGTGACATCCGAGCTACCCCACCCGTGCCAGCGGCTCGTAGGGCGGCGGCTTGCACACCAGGTCGACGCAGCGTTGCCAGGCTTCGTGGCCGGCAAGGATTTCGATCTCCATGCGCAGGAAATAGACCGGCACGTCGGGGTCCTCGAGCGGGGGGAAGCGCACGGCGTCCTTCTCGGTGGTGACGATGAAGTCGACGTCGCGGTTGACGCAGCGGTTGATGAACTGGTGGATCTGGCGCGGACTGAAGCGGTGGTGGTCGGCGAAGCGCTGGGTGGCCTCGATTTTCGCCCCGAGCCGGCGCAGGCCGTGCTCGAATGATTCCGGCGCGGCGATGGCCGACAGCGCGCCGACGTGCTTGCCGCGCAGGGTGGACAGGGCGACCTGCTGGCCGGTGAGCAGGTTCTGCAGGTAGAGCGGCGCGTGACGGCACTCGATGATCTCGGCGGTGCGGTTGTATTGGCGCAGCCGGCGCTTCAATTCGTCGTTGGGCCGGCCGTCGCACTTGGTGATGAGGATGTAATGGGCCCGGCGCAGATTGCGCGGCGGCTCGCGCAGGGTGCCGCGCGGCAGCATGTGCTCGTTGCCGAAGGGTTGCTGGCGATCGACCAGCACGATGTCGAGACGGCGGCGCAGTTTAAGATACTGCAGGCCGTCGTCGAGCACCAGCACGTCGGCGCCGAAGTGGCGCACGGCGTAGCGGCCGGCCTTGACGCGGTCCTTGTCGACCACCACGGGCACGTCGGGCACGTTGACCGCGAGCATGAACGGCTCGTCGCCGGCGGCGCGGGAATCGAGCAGCAACCGGCGGCCGTCCGACACCACCCGCGGCGGTTCCTTGTCATCGTCCTCCAACGCCGCCTGCCAGGGGTCGGCGACCCGGTGGCGCTTGCGCCGGGCGCGGCGCTCGGACTGCAGCCGGCGCAGTTCCTCGGCCGAGGGTTTTTCGCTCTTGTAACCGCGGCTGAGGATCGCCACCGAGCAACCGCCCTGATTGAGCGAGCGCGCCAGCATTTCCACCACCGGGGTCTTGCCGGTGCCGCCCACGGTGAGGTTGCCCACGCTGATGACCATGGTGCCGAGGTTGTGCTCGCGCAGCAGGCGCTTGCGGTAGAGGCGCAGGCGGATGGAAACAAGGCCGGTGAACACCTTGGACAAGCCGTGCAGCACGCCGCGCAGGAAGAACGCGCGCACGCCGCGGCGGCGGCCGAGGATGACGTCGACCGCATACTGCTCGAGTTCTTCGATGGTCTCGTTCACGGCGCGGACGAAGGGGCGAGCGTCGGCCTGGTGGCGGCGCCGGGGCCGTGGCCGGAGGGCGCGGGTGAACCGGGCGCGACGGTGACGCCGGTGTTGTCGGCGGGCACGATCTCGATGCGGGCCGGGGCCTCTTCCGCCGGTCGGCAGCGGTCGTGCGCCGCGGTCATCGCAGCGGCGATCGCCGCGGCCACTTCGGCGCGGTGGGTCAGGCAGGCGATGGTCGAGCCGGATCCGCTGAGCCAGCCGCCGAGCGCCCCGGCGGCGGTGCCGGCGCGGATGACCTCGAACAAACCGGGGATCAAATGGGCGCGGTAGGCCTGGTGAAGGTAGTCCTCGAACGCGCCGGGCAAGCGGTCGTAGCGGCGCGAGGCGAACGCGGCCACCAGGGCGCAGGCGTTGGCGCCGTTGCGCACGGCGTCGGCGTGGGGGATCGACACCGGCAGGGCGCCGCGCGAGGGGTCGGTGAGGACCTCGTTGTTCGGGATCAGCAGCACGAAGCGCAGGGCCGGATCGACGGGGAAATGAAACCACTGGCGGGTGGCGCCGACAAAAAAGCCGCCGTAGACCCCGGGTCCGGCGTTGTCCGGGTGCCCCTCGGCTTCGGTGCACAGATCGAGCAGGCCGGCCCGATCGAGCGGTTCGCCGGCCAGCGCGTTGAGTCCGGCCAGCACACCGAGCCGCAGCGTGACGCTGCTGCCGAGCCCGCGCGAGATGGGGACATCGCCCTCGATCTGCCAGCGGAAGCCGAAGGTGTCCAGGCGCACGTCCGGGTGTTTGAAGAACACGGCGGCCGCGCCGGCCACCATGGGATGCTCCGGCGTCACCACCGGCGCCCCGGGCAGGCGGGTCAGGCGCACCCGGTTGTGCAGCGCCACCGCGCAACCGAGGCAGTCAAAGCCGGGCCCGAGGTTGGCCGAAGTGGCCGGCACCTGGACTTCGACGCTGGTGGGTTCCGCCGGGGTGTCTGTCACGGCCGCCACCATGCACGGAACCGGCGGCCGACGCCAAGACTTTCGATTTCCTCTTGCCCGCCCCGGTCAGGCGGCGATAGGGCAGGATGACCCGATCCGACGGCCGCGCGGCCGACCAATTGCGTCCCGTTTTGCTGCAATCCGGCATCGCCCCCCACGCCACCGCCTCGGTGCTGTGCGGATTCGGCCATACCCGGGTGATTTGCGCCGCCACCATCCAGCAGGGCGTGCCCGGCTGGATGAAGGCCCAGGGGGTGGCGGGCGGCTGGCTCACCGCCGAGTATTCGATGCTCCCCTACTCCACCCACGACCGCAAATCGCGCGACATCAGCCGCGGCAAGATGGACGGTCGCTCGACCGAGATCCAGCGCCTGATCGGCCGGTCGCTGCGGGCGGTGATCGATCTCAAGGCGCTTGGCTCGAGGACCTTGTGGGTGGATTGCGACGTGCTGCAGGCGGATGGCGGCACCCGCACCGCCGCCATCACCGGCGCCTGTCTGGCGGTGGAACTGGCGTTCGCGCGCCTGCTGGCCGAAGGCGTGCTGAAGCAAAACCCGCTCCGACGGCGGCTGGCGGCGGTCAGCTGCGGCGTGGTCGCGGGCACCCCGGTGCTCGACCTGTGTTACGAGGAGGACAAGCTGGCCTCGGTGGATTTCAACGTCGTGATGACCGAGAGCGGCGACTTTGTCGAGGTGCAGGGCAACGGCGAGGAGGCGACCTTCAGCGGGGATGAGTTGACCGCGATGCTGGGCCTGGCGCGCAAGGGCGTGGGCGAACTGTGCGGCCTGCAACTGGCGACCATGCGCGAGGTGGTCGGCGAACCGGCCGACGACCAGGTGGGATCGCTGGCGAGCCATTTCAACCAGCGCTGAACCCGCGGTCGCGGCGTCGTTGGGGCACGGCAAGGGGCCATGCTATCCGCATGGAACTGGCGAAAAGCCGTTGCCAGCGCCGATGATTTCGCTACTCTACCGCCTTCCCGCTCCGCCGACGCCGCGGCGCAAGGAAACAACCCATTGACCATCAATCAGTTGCGAAGAAATCTTCGACACATTGGCGGACGATGGGCGTGGATCGGATCCCGATCCCGACACGGTCTCCAGCCAGCGGAAACCGTGCCGGTTCAGGGTTTGAGTTTCCCAAACCGCGGCCGACGACAGCGGGTGGCGCTCGCGCCTTGAACGTTTAAGACACCATGGACACGATTCGCATTATCACTCCCATTTCCGGCATCATCGGCTTGGTGATCGCCTTCATGATTTTCCGCTCGATCCTGAAGCTGCCGGGCGGCACCGGACGGCTGGAGATGCTGGCGGAGAAGATTCACCGGGGTGCGATGGTGTTCATGCGGCGCGAGTTGGTGTTGATCGCGATCTTCAGCGTGGTGCTGTGCATTCTGGTGGGGCTCAGCAAGGACTGGAGCGAGGCCACCGCGTTCATGGTCGGTGCCATCTGCTCGTCCGCCGCTGGTTTCATCGGCATGTATACCGCCACCAAGGCCAACGTGCGCACCACCGTGGCGGCGCACGAACAAGGCGCCGCGCCGGCGCTCAGCGTGGCGTTTCTGGGCGGCGGCATCATGGGCCTGACTGTGGCCTCGATGGGCCTGGTCGGCCTCGGCGGCCTGTTCCTGTTCTTCGGCCAGACCGAGCAGGACGCCCACGTCATCCACGGCTTCGCCATGGGCGCCTCGCTGGTGGCCCTGTTCTACCGCGTCGGCGGCGGCATCTTCACCAAGGCGGCTGACGTCGGCGCCGACCTGGTCGGCAAGGTCGAGGCCGGCATTCCCGAGGACGACCCGCGCAACCCGGGCGTGGTCGCTGACAACGTCGGCGACAACGTCGGCGACATCGCCGGCATGGGCTCGGACATCTTCGAGTCCTACTGCAACTCGCAGGTGGCCACGATCGCCATTGCCGCCACCCTCAGCGCCACCGCCGCCACCAGTCTTGCCGGCTCGATCGAGAACCAGAACAACCTGATGTATCTGCCGCTGGCGCTGACCACGGTCGGATTGCTGTGTTCCCTGCTAGGATTCCTGCTGGTGCGGTTGTCGGCCGGGCGCGACGCCGCCCAGGCGCTGCGCATCGGCACCATCGGTGCCGCCGTGGCCTTCATCGGCGCCGCCTTCATCGTGGTCAAGATGCTCGACATCGCCACCGCGGCCTGGGGCGCGGTGGTGTTCGGCGCGGTGGCCGGCATCGTGATCGGCCTGAGCACCGAACACTACACCGGCGGAAAACCGGTCAGACGCATCGCCCGTTCGGCCGAAACCGGGGTTGCCACCGTGATCATTACCGGCCTCGGCGTCGGCCTGCGCTCGGTCGTGATCCCGATCATCACCATCGCCGGCGCGATCCTGGTGGCCAATCATCTGGCCGGCCTCTACGGAGTGGGACTGGCCGCGGTCGGCATGCTGGCCACCGTCGGCATCACCATGGCCATCGACGCCTACGGACCGATCGCCGACAACGCCGGCGGCCTGGCCGAGATGGGCAAGCTGGGACCCGAAACCCGCAAGATCACCGATTCGCTCGACTCGGTCGGCAACACCACCGCCGCCATCGGCAAGGGCTTCGCGATCGGCGCCGCCGGCCTGGCCGCGCTCGCCCTGACCGCCGCCTACGTGGCCGCCGTGGCCGCCAACAACGCCGATTTCGTGCTGGTGTTGAACGATCCCCGCGTGCTGGTCGGCATCTTCATCGGCGGCATGATCCCGTTCCTCAACGGCGCCATCACCATGGAAGCGGTCGGCCGCGCCGCCGGTTTGATGATCGAGGAAATTCGCCGGCAGTTCCGCGAAATCCCCGGCCTGATGGAAGGCACCGCCGAGCCGGACACCGACCGCTGCATCGACATCGCCACCACGGCCGCGCTGCGGGAAATGATCTGGCCTTCGCTGCTGGCGGTTGGCACCCCGGTGGTGGTTGGTTTCGTCTTCAAGGCCGAGGCGCTTGGCGGCATGTTGATCGGTGCGCTGCTGGGCTGCATCCTGATGGCACTGTTCATGGCCAACGCCGGCGGCGCCTGGGACAATGCCAAGAAATACATTGAGGAAGGCAATCTCGGCGGCAAGGGCTCCGACGCCCACAAGGCCTGCGTGGTCGGTGACACCGTCGGCGACCCCCTCAAGGACACCTCGGGTCCGTCGATGAACATCCTCATCAACGTCATGGCCATCGTCTCGCTGGTCATCGCCCCGCTGTTGCCGGTGGCCGGGACCGACTACGCCCAGCCCATCCTGGAGCCGACCGCGGTCTCCGTTCCCGTCGAAATCATCGAGCCGGCCACGCTGGTCGTGGAGACGGCCGACGACGGAGCGATTCAGGGCTGAGCATCATCCCGCCGTGGCACCCTGCGGATGGAACGCGGCGCGTGGCCCCGTCACCGCCACGTGCGCACAACGCTCAGCAGATCGAATTGCCCGCGGAGCCCCGGGACAGGTGACACTTGCATAACGCTCCGCCTTACCCGGGCCTCGCCTCCCGGATCTCGTAACCTTCGGTGTCGTAATCGAACACCCCGGCCGGCAGCCGCCGGTTCTTCTCCATCTCGGAAAATCGGGTGAAGATCGACGATTGGTCGCGGAAAAACAGCTCGAACGCCGCCAGCCCGCCGCCCTCCGGATCGACGTGGAACAGCACCCGGAACACCGCCGTCGAGGCGCGGCGGTCGCGCAACCGCAGGTCCAGCACATACAATCGCGTGCGCTCGTCGAACCAGCCTCCGCGCACCCGGAACACCTGGTCGAACTGCTCCCAGTCGGAGCTGGTGCCCGGCCGCATCAGCGCCAGTCCGCCGGCGGCCTCGGCCGCGCGATCGGGCGGCATGCGCTCGCCGGTGCGCTGACCTGGTTGCACCACCAGCACCGAGCCGTCCGGCTCGCGCAAGGCCACCAGACGAGCCCCATCAGCCGCCGCGTCCCCATCGCCCTCCACCTGCCAACGAAACCGCCCCCCGCTGTCGAACCAAAACCGCCCCCGGGTCTCGATCGGCCGCCGCACGTTGCGCAGCGTGCGCAGTTGCTGGAACCGCCCGGTCAGGCTCTCCAACCCGTCCTGGGCGGCGACAAAACGCCGCGCCACCTGCTCCGCGTCCATCTCGTCCGCAGACGCCGCGCCCCCCCGAACCAGCCACCCTGCCGCCAGCCACGCCAGACATTGCCGTCTCGACACCTGATTCCCAAAAGCTCGCACCATTCCTATCTGATCGGTTCCATCCCGGCATCGTTCAACCGATCTGAGTGGAAATGTTCGAACCAAAATCCCCTTTCAAACGTCATATTATTCGAGGACCGGCCCCGGACCCGGATCAAGCCCGCAGCCGCATCAGGTTGCCGTCCACGATCCCCGGACCCGGCCTCAGACCGCCATTGCCAACGCATGTTGTCTTTTCCGCCAGACCACCAACGAACCAACCCCACCGCCATCGATTCCGATGTCGCACCCCCTGCCAACCCGGGCTCCCAAGCCCACGCTTGGCACGCGGCGCTCGGACTCTCCGCCCGTTGACCGCGGGCCGAGGGACAACGCGCCACCGCGTGTGGGACTTGCTTTGTCCGCTGGCGGCGCCCGGGGCCTGGCCCACGTCGGGGTCATCCAGATTCTTGAGGAACACGGCATCCCGGTCCACGCCGTGGCCGGCACCAGCATGGGCGCCTACGTCGGCTCGCTGTGGGCCGCCGGCCTCAAGGGCGACCGCCTTGAGGAACTGGCCAGTGAAATCAAGACCCGCCGCGACTTCCGGCGGTTGGCCGATTACAACATCCCCCCGCTGACCGGCCTGATCCACGGCCGCAGAATGCGCGCGCACCTGATGCGCGACCTCGGCGAACGCTGTTTCACCGACCTCGAACGCGACTTCTACGCGGTTGCCTGCGACCTCGACAGCTACACCAAGGTGGTGCTGCGTGACGGGCTCGTCGCCGATGCCGTGCTGGCCTCGTGCGCCATTCCCGGGGTCGTGGTGCCGGTCCGGCTCGGCGGACGCCGGCTGGTCGACGGCGGCGTGGTCGATCCGCTACCGGTGTCGGTCCTGCGCCACCTCGCCGCCGTCGATGTGGTGATCGCGGTCAATGTGGTGCCCACCGTCGCCGATGTGCGCCGCTGCGCGCGCCGCAACGACCATCACCTGCCCGACCGCCCCTCGCCCTGGCGCCGGCTGCTGGCCGCCGTCAACCACCGGCTCAACCTGTTCGCCCCCGGCAACGTGCTCGACACCTTCGAGCGATCCCTGCGCGCCGCCCAGGTGCGGCTGGCCGAGGTCGCCGCCCGCCGGGCCGACGTTCATCTCCACCCGGTGTTCTGTGACGCCTCCTGGAAGGACTACGAGAATTTTGAAAAATACATCGATCTCGGCCGCCGGCTGGCCACCGGGCACCTGCCCGCCCTGCGCGCCCTC
>SKLO01000567.1 GCA_007123195.1 Verrucomicrobiales bacterium
CGCACCAGATTGGTCACGTGACCGACATCGCTGAGCACCCCCAGCCGCGCCCCGCCGGCCTCCAGCACGAAACCGATCGGATCGACCGCGTCGTGGGTGATCGAGAAGGTTTCGACCCGCAGGCCGCTCAGTTCCAGCCGCTCGCCGGTCTCGACCAGCCGCCATTGCTTGGGATGGCGCAGGCTGCGGATCAGCGCTTCGCGGGTGAGCGGGTTGCAGTAGACCGGCAGCGTCCATTGCCGGCACAACACGTCAAGCGCGTTGGTGTGGTCGCTGTGCTCGTGGGTCAGCAGGATGCCCACCAGGCTGGCGGGATCGATCCCCACCAGCTCGAGCCGCCGCAGGATCTGCCTGGTCGACAAGCCGGCATCGATCAGCACCGCCGCGTCGCCCCAGCGCGCCACCGCGCAGTTGCCCCGGCTGCCACTGCCCAACACCGTGAATTCCAACATGGCACCATCATGCGGCGAACCCAACGCGTGGCAAGCGCCGCGGCAGCTTCCGCCGCAGGTTTTTGTCACCGCCCCTGCTCGGCGCTCACACTTTGCGGAACACCAGGCACGAGTTGATGCCCCCGAACCCCAGCGAGTTGCTCAAGGTCACGCGCACCTCCTGTTCGCGGCCGTCGCCGCGCACCAGCGCGCCGTCGCAGTCGGGATCGGGATCCTCCAGGTGCAGCACCGGCGCGACCCAGCCGCGCTCCATGGCCAGCAGGCAGGCCGCCGCCTCCAGCGCGCCACCCGCCCCCAGCGCGTGGCCGGCGTAGGCCTTGGTGGCGCTGATGCTGAGCTTCGACAGGTGCGAGTTGAACAGCCGCTTCATCGCCTCGCCCTCGTTGAGATCGTTGAGCTGGGTGGCGCTGGCGTGCGGGTTGATGTGGTCCACCTCCTCCGGTCGCACGCCCGCGCTGTCGAGCGCGTCGCGCATGGCCCGCACCAGCGGCTCGCCGTCCGGCCGCGGCGTGGTCATGTGGTAGGCCTCGTTGCTGTGGGAGAAGCCCGCGATCTCGCCGTAGATGCGCGCACCGCGACGACGCGCGTGCTCCAGTGACTCGACCACGAACGACACCGCGCCCTCAGCCATCACGAAGCCGTCGCGCGCCCGGTCGAACGGCCGGCAGGCAAACTCCGGCGGGTCCCCGTGCCAGCGGCTCATGGTGTTGATGTTGTCGAATGCCACGAACGTCAGCGGGCACAACGGCGTGTCGGCGGCACCGGCGATCACCACGTCGGCCAGGTCATCGCGGATAAACCGCATGGCATCGCCCAGCGCCACGTTGCTGCTGGCACAGGAGTTGGAGTTGGTCGTGGCCACCCCGCGGATGCCGAACTCGATGGCGATGTTGGAGTGCGCCGAACCGCCGAACACCTGCAGCGCCAGCGCCCGCGCCACCCCGCGGTTGCCGCGCCGCAGGTAGTTGCCGTGCTGCTGCTCGGCGTTGGAGATGCCGCCCAGCGCGGTGCCGAACGAGATTCCCACCCGCTCGTTCAAGTCCTCCGGATCGAGGACGATGCCGGCGTCCTCCAGCGCCAGCTTCGACGCCGCGACCGAAAACTGGGCATAGCGGTCCAACCGCTTCAGCCGGTGCGAGGGGAACCAGTCTGCAGCCATGAACCCTTCCACCACCGCCGCATGCTTGGCGTGCATGCCGGAGGTGTCGAACAGCTCAAGCCGGCGGATCGCGCTGCGGCAGCCCCGCAGGCCCTGCCAGAACGCCTCCAGCCCGATGCCGATCGGCGTCAGGGGTCCGATGCCGGTGATGACGGCACGGCGGTTGTCCGGTGTTCCCGGTGGATGCCAGCGAATCATTCGATCGGCGGGCCGCCGGCGGCCTCGGTCTCCAGCAATTGCTTGAACGTCGCCAGGGTCTTGCCCGCCACCGGCTCGATGAATCCTCGCGCCAGCAGCGGCTCCATCACCGGTCCCAGCGCCCTGACCCGGAAGTTCAGCTCATGCACGATCGTCACCCGCACCGCATCCCCCTCCGGCACATACGTCCAAACCACATGCATGCCCTTGGTGAACGCCTTCAGGTGATGAAAGTGCTGCTCAAACCGGTCCCGCCTGACCTCGTGGCGCGACTCCCACGAAATCGGCACCACCCCGCGGTAGCAGGCCATCTTGACCCGGCTCTCCGGCGCCCCGGGCGCTCCCTCCAGGTAGTTGATATACCGATAGTGCGGCAGCAGCTTCGGCCAGCGCGACAAGTCGGCGGTCACCTCGAAGATGCGTTCCCTTGGGGCCCTGATCAGGACGCTGTTGTCACTGTGCATGGATGATTGGGTCAATGAGAAGGAAATACGGGCGGCAGCAGGCCGCCGCGCTCAGTCGGCAGCAGCGGCGGTGCCGTTGGACTGGCGCCGCCGGATCCGGCTGCCGATCATTCTTGTAACGAAGGCGAAGATCAAAATGATGCCGACTCCCAGCATCGCCAATCCGACCCGGCCCTCCATGATCGCCCCGCCGGAGATGATCCAGCCCACCGCCACCGGGCCGATGATCAGCACCGACAACACCATGTAGAGCGGAAACGACGTTCGAAGGAAGCCCAGCACCAGGTTGTGCAGGAAATAGGGAATGCCCGGCGTCAGCCGCAGGATCAGCAGCAACTGCACCGCCTGTCCCTTGGGCAGGTCCGGAATCCGCGCCCGCGTCCGCTTGAGGATGAACTCCACCAACTGCCGGCCCGGCCCCGCCGCCGCCCAGTAGCTCCAGGCCATGTTGATCGCCAGCGCCACGATGGTCAGCGCACTGGCGCCCAACAAGCCGAACCGCGGCTCGAACACCGCCCCCGCCATCAGCAGCAACGCGCTCAACGGCACCGGAAACGCCGGCAGGATCACGATCGCCAGGAAAAACAGCAGCGGCCGCTCGGCCATCCAGTCGCGCGTGGCCACGATGAACTGACCGATGTCACTCCACTCCAGCGTGCCGCTGGCCAGCAGCCAGTAAGCCACCGCCGCCCCCAGCCCGGTCGCCAGCACCGCGGCAACGATCCAGAACCGGCTCGGACTCGATGACGCGGAGCCGACCGAATCGTCGGTCGCCACGTCCCCACGCCCTTCGGCGACAGGCCCCGGTTCACCGGGCTTGGTGGATGTCAGGTCTTCGCTCATGCCTTGGTCACTGCGGGCGCCCGGGCCGCCCCGGGCTCGGGCCCGGCCGTCTGCGGAAAGCGTTCCCGCCAGACCTCGAGGGCCTCCCGGATCCGCTCGCGTTTGGTGTGCCGCGGACTCAACTCCCAGACCAGCGGTTTGTCACGCGGAACCAGCGGCAACAACCCGCCAAAATCAATCCCGTGCCGCCCGCTCGAGAACGGAATCCGATGGTCGTGCGCCGGCCAGTCGACGTCGTGCACGTGCGACCCCAGCCAGAACGGGGCCATCCGCGCCACCCACTCCGCATGATCCAGCAACCCCAGGTTGGCCTTGCGCTGGACGTGGCCGAAGTCGTGCCAATACCCCACCCAGGGATTGTCCCGGAACTCTTCCATCAGCCGCACCATCTCCCGCTCATCGGGCACCTGCTCGTAATGACTGCGGCTCTCCACCCCGATCCTCACCCCCAGTTCCGCCCCGCGTTCGGCGATCATTCCTACCAGATCCCGCACCGGGCCGTAACATCCCTCGCCCAAGCGCTCCCGCCGCTCCACCAACCGCAGCTTCTCCGCGCAGTATCGACGGCTGAACAACTCCCCGCGCCGGGCCATTTCCTCCAGCCGACCGCTGGCACCACGCAGCGACGTGCTCCCCAGATGAACCACCAGCACCTCCGCCCCGCACCGCGCCGCGGTCTCCAGCGACCGCATCGTCAGGTCCAGCGCCCGCTGGCGCTCGATCGAGCGCCGGCTGGTGAATTCATACACGTCCGGGTTGTCAAAATTCGCCTCCACCGGCGCCGGACAAAAGTTGTGCACACTCGTGATCCGCATGCCCCGGTTTTCGATCCAATGCAAGATGCCAGGCAACAAGCTCACGCTGGTGCCATGGCTGATCTCGGCCGCACCGAAACCCAACTGCGTGATCTCCCACAGCATGGCTCCGCCATTGCTGTGCTTGTGAACATTCCAACAAGTCGAAAATGCGAGCATGATCCAACGTCATTCCGGTTCGTGCCATGTGCCCTCACCCCAGGCCAGGGATGGCACCGCCCGCCTGCTACCGGTGAACGGCAAAGAGCCGCCTCCTGCTTCGGCTGTCAAGCCGGGGCCGCCTGCACCCATCGGCCCAATTCAGCGGCAATCGCCTGTCCACCTGCCGGAAGGCAGCCGTTTTGATTGAAAATCACCCCATCGTTCCCTATCCAACCATCATGAACCCGCCGCCAGTCTCCGCCCACCGTCTCGCCCGCCCCCGTCGCCACCAGCCTTGCCCGCCCCCCGCCGCCGCCCGCTTCCTCACGCTGACCCTGACCCTGTTCACCGCCTGGTTCACCCTCGTCCCCGCCGGCGCCGAAACCGCAGCCGAAAGCGCGCGCGATCCCCTCGACCGGCCCAACCTGGTGCTGATCTTCCTCGACGACGCCGGTTACGGCGACTTCAGCCACACCGGCCACCCCACCATCGCCACCCCGCGGCTCAGCCTAATGGCCGCCGAAGGCCTCAACTTCTCCCAGTTCGCCACCGCCACCAGCGCCTGCACCGCCTCCCGCTACGCCCTCCTCACCGGCCGCTACGCCGCCCGCTCCGGCTTCGGCCGCTGGGTGCTCGGACCCGACGCCCGCCATCACCTCCACCCTGACGAAGCCAGCCTCGCCCGCGGCCTCAAGACCCGCGGCTACGCCACCGGCATCTTCGGCAAGTGGCACCTCGGCACCCCCAACGAGGCCAACGACTTCGACCAGGCCGCCTTCCCCCTCGCCCACGGCTTCGACACCTGGCTCGGTCTCAACGTCTCCAACGACTACCCCAGCGTGCGCCTCTACGAGGCCCCGGCCGACACCGCCGAACCCGTGCCCGGCTACCGGGTGCTCGAAACCCGCGTCGCCGACAACGACGAGCTGCAGGCCGCCTTGACCCGCCGCCTCACCGACGCCGCCATCGACTTCATCCGCAGCCATCGCGACCTGCCGTTCTTCGCCTACCTGCCCTACACCATGCCCCACCTGCCGGTGCACCCCGGTGAAGCCCACGCCGGCCGCAGCCTGCGCGGCACCTACGGCGACGTCATCGAGGAGATCGACCACGAACTCGGGCGCCTGCTCGACCTGATCCGGGAACTTGGCATCGAGCGCAACACGCTGGTGGTGTTCACCTCCGACAACGGCCCCTGGATCAGCTTCTGGCACCGCACCGAGCGCGGCGACCAGCGCTTCAACGTCGGCGACTCCGGCCCGTTCCGCGACGGCAAGGGCTCCGGCTGGGAGGGCGGCGTGCGCGTGCCCGGTGTGTTCTGGTGGCCCGGCACCATCCCCGCCGGCTTGGTCGAGCGCCGGCCGTCGTCCACCCTCGACCTGCTGCCCACCATGTTCGCCCTGGCCGGCGTCGAACCGCCGCGCGACCGCACCATCGACGGCCGCGACGTGCGCCCGTTGCTCAATCCCGACCTGTTCCCCGGCGAGGTGGCCGAATTCGAGTTCTTCTACACCGGACCAACCAACCAGCTCACCGCCGTGCGCCGCGGTCCGTGGAAGCTGCACTGGCACCTGTTCAGCCAGCTCAACACCGACCACGGCTTCAGCGCCTCGCCGGACCAGCCACTGCTGTTCCAGCTCGAGCACGACCCGGCCGAGCGCTTCGACCTCGCCGCCGACCACCCCGGGATCGTCGAGGAACTGCAGCGCCGGACCGGGCAATTCCGCGACCAACTGCGCCAGGAGGGCACCTTCTGGGACCAGTGACCCCGGGGCCCGCCGGGCGGCCCGGGCCCCTTGTTTTCGTGCTTGCGCCGCCCCCGATCGCGCTTAGGCTGCGCGTTCAACTCAAAACGCTGACCACGACGGTGCCCTGCGGTCAGGGAGGAAGGGGCGCGGATTCACTCCCGATCAAGCGACGGAGTGGCATTCCGATTTGCCGGCATAACCTACAAACCCAACAGCATGACTGCTGAACAACTCACGGCTCTGATCGCCGAGTCATTCCCTCAACTCCAGGAAGGATCGATCGTCAAGGGTCGCATCCTGGACGTCAAACCTCAGGTCGTCCTCGTCGACATTGGCTACAAATCGGAGGGCGCCATCCCGGTCTCCGAGTTTGAAGACGAGGAATACGACGTCGGCGACGAAGTCGAAGTCCTCCTCGAGCGCCTCGAAAACGACGAAGGCGTGGTCGTCCTCTCCAAGGAGAAAGCCGCCCACAAGCAGAACTGGGACAAGATCGTCGGCGTCTACAAGGACGGCGGCCTGGTCAAGGGCAAGATCAAGTCGGTCGTCAAGGGCGGCCTCATGGTCAACGTCGGCGTCGAAGCCTTCCTGCCCGGCTCGCAGATCGACATCATCCCGCCCAAGGACCTCAACGAGTATCTGGGCAAGGTCTACGAATTCAAGATCGTCAAGGTCAACGACGACCGCAAGAACATCGTCCTCAGCCGCCGCGAGGTGATCGAGGCCGAGCGCGCCGAGCAGCGCGCCCAGTTCCTCGAGTCGGTCCGCATCGGCGACCGCGTCGAGGGCCTCGTCAAGAACATCACCGACTTCGGCGTGTTCGTCGACCTCAGCGGCATGGACGGCCTGCTGCACATCACCGACATGAGCTGGGGCCGGATCAACCACCCGAGCGAAATGGTCGCCATCGGTCAGATGGTCGAGGTCCAGATCCTCGACGTCAACAAGGAGAAGGAACGCGTCTCGCTCGGCCTCAAGCAGATGCAGCCCAACCCCTGGGAGAACATCGAAGGCCGTTACCCGGTCGGTTCCACCGTCGCCGGCAAGATCACCAAACTGGTCGCCTACGGCGCGTTCGTCGAAATCGAGGACGGCGTCGAGGGCCTCATCCACGTCTCCGAGCTGTCCTGGACCAAGCGCATCTCGCGTCCGTCCGACGTCCTGTCCCTCGGTCAGGAAGTCCAGGCCGTCGTGCTCGGCATCAGCAAGGAAGAGCAGAAGATCTCGCTCGGCGTGCGCCAGCTCGACGCCAACCCATGGGACGACATCGACGTCCGCTACCCCGTCGGCCAGACCGTCAAGGGCAAGGTCCGCAACCTCACCGCCTACGGCGCCTTCGTCGAACTCGAAGACGGCATCGACGGCATGGTGCACGTCTCCGACCTCAGCTGGACCCGCAAGATCAACCACCCCTCCGAAGTGCTCAAGAAGGGCGACGAGGTCGAGGCCGTGGTCATCGAGATCGACAAACCCAACCAGCGCATCAGCCTTGGCGTCAAGCAGCTCGACAACGACCCGTGGTCGATCATCGACGAGCGCTTCAAGATCGGCGACCTGGTCAAGGGCCAGGTGGCCAAGATCGCCAGCTTCGGCGCGTTCATCCAGCTGGAGGACGACATCGACGGTCTGGTGCACATCTCGCAGCTCAGCGAGGACCACGTCGAGAAGGTCAAGGACGTGGTCAACGTCGGCGACGAAGTCGAGGCCCGCGTGATCAAGGTCGACAAGGTCGAGCGCCGCATCGGCCTCTCGATCAAGGCCGCCGAATACAGCGAGGAACAACTCAAGCGCGAGACCCAGGCGTTCGAGTCCCTCCGTCCCAGCGGCGACCTCGTCGGCCTCGAGCAGGCGTTCAAGTTCGCCACCGAAGAGTGGACCCCCGGCGAGACCGGCGACGACAAGGAAGACCAGGAGAGCTGATCCGCCACGGCGTCCCGTGCGCCGTGTCGTTCCTTCATATCACTCACCCAACCACCAACCAGCGGCGCGACGGCAACCCCGTCGCGCCGCTTTTTTTCGGCGCGGCCCAAGAGTGAAGGCAGACATTCCTGTCTGCCGTTGCCAACGGCAAGACCACGACCCAGCCACCAGCAAGAGCGCCGGGAACCCACACGATCATCGCCGCTCCCGGGACGTGGCCACGCCTCCCGTGGTATCGGGAGCAGACAGGAATGTCTACTCCACACTGGACATGGCATCCCACCGCCGCGCCGCTCTCCCACCCTTCGAACTGGTGACCGCCCAGAGTGCAGGCAGACATTCCTGTCTGCCGTTGCCAAAGAACCGGACCCGGATCAAGCAATTGACCAGCCCCAGCCATCCTGATCCCGGAGGTGATCCCTCCGGAATCGATGACCCGTCGCACCGTTGGATTGAATCTTCGTGCCATCACCCGTCCTGACAATACCCCGGTCGATCCAGCTTCCGCAAGCTGGAGGCTTGCCAGCCGGTAGCCGGTGGTTGAGCGCAGCGACACCACCGGACTACCCCTCCAAGAATCCGTGCATCCTGAAGGGATGCCATCGAGCGGGCCGGTGGATCAGGCAGGGAAGTTGGAAGTCGCGGCATCGCGCGGCATTACTCGGAGACCGAACCCGCCGCCGATCTCGCCTATGCTCGTGGTGAGTGACACGTTCCCCTTGTCGAATCTCGACCTCATCGGCCACCTCAAGGCGCTATGGCTCGCCCTTTCAATCTCGGCGGACCACGTCTTGATGGACGAACAGGATGGACGCCTGCGTGCAGCGGCCTTGGGTGTCCGGACCATTGGCGATCAATGATCCCGGCACCTTCGCGTTGAAGAATCAGGACTCCAATGATCACCCAGAGGGTGGCAGCTTGACCATTCGCAACTGAATCATGGCTGGCCGCTGAACCACGGGCGCGCCAGCGCATCACCGCTGAAAAACTCCAGCAGCAGGTCGGCCACTTTCCGACGGCCGCTGTCGGATGGATGCACCCCGTCACGAACGAAGTCCTCGCGCAACCAGACCAGGTCGTCCAGTTGGCGGCCCTGCTCACCATCGGCCCACAGGTAGGGACCCCAGAGCAGCAGCGGCGCAAGCGCCGCGCCCTGTTCCGGATCGTGGTTGAGCGCGGGGTCGCCGTCGATCTGCCGCAGGATCAGCCAGCGCGCGACGTAGGCGCTCTCATAGGCGTAGGGTTCCGGGTTGAGTCCGCCAATGGCGTAGCCGCCATAGGTGCGGGTGGAGAGGTAGGCGACGCGCAGGTTGGGGAATTTTTCACGCGCGTTGTGCAGCACCTGCAGGGTGTCGGCTTCGAGCTTGCGGCCATGTCGCTCCAGGTCTCCGGACGGCCCCTTGTTGGCCAGCTTGACCCAAACCGCCTGCACCTGGTGCGGGCTGACGCCGGCGGTTTCGAGTCGCTGCATGGCCACGGCCCACGGCCGGCCCCACGGCGGCGCCCACTCGGCCATCGCCTGGCCGCCCTGGGCACCATCGACCACCACCACCCGTTCCGACTTGGCCGGCGATGCGTCAGCGAGTCGCTTGAAAACCGAGAACTCCTGGGTGGCGTTGGACATGCTGATCGACAACAGCACGATGTGCCCGTCGGCAGCTGGCTGACCCTGGGCATTGAG
>SKLO01000002.1 GCA_007123195.1 Verrucomicrobiales bacterium
GGCGATCCTGCCGGAGATCCCTCGGGCGAATCATCCGGAGATTCGTCCGGCGACCCCTCGGGCGAAGCCTCCGAGGGCGGTGAAGCCGGCGCTTCCGAGGAATCCCCGTCCGTCACCCAGGGCGATCCCGATGCCGGCGCTTCAGGCGGCGGCGAGTCCGAGGAAGCCCCGCCCGTGCCCTCGGTGGCCGACCACGAAAGCGGATTCCTTGAACCCGTCGACCCCGGTGACTCCGAAGGCGGCGGCGGTCCCGGTGCCCTGGGCCTGCCCCAGACCACCCTCGGCGCCCTGCCCGGCGACGACGACGAGGACGGCGCGCCATCGCCGCCCGCTTCCCCCGCCCAGGAACAACTCGACGCCGCCCTCGACGAACAGCGCGACCTGCTCGCCGAGTTCGCCAAGGTCGCCGACGAACTGTCCGAACTGCTGTCCGGTTTCGAAGCCAGCACCTTCGTCAAGCGACTCAAGACCGCCTCGCGCGCCCAGCTCGACATCGCCTCGGCCCTCACCAGCGACACCCTCGACGCCTTCGGCCTGGAGGACGAACTGGTGCCCGAACCCTCGGCCAGGGCGTCCGCCGACCTCGCCGCCGAGGCGCGGGAACAAAGCGACATCGTCGGCCTCATCCAGAGCGACCTCGCCGCCTTCATCAACCGCAACCCCGAACTGCGCTTCACCACCCTGCTGCAGGAAATGCGCGACGCCCAGGTGGTGCGCGAACTTGCCTCCCTCAGTGACATCACCGACCAGAACTACAGCGGCCGCTCGATTGCCGGCTCCCAATACTGGGCCGACACCCTCGACCGCTGGGCCGAGAACCTGGTCGCCGCCCCCGATGACGGCGGCGAAGGGGAGGGCGAGGGCGAAAGCGAGAACGTGCCGCCCGAGGTGATTCTCAAGATGATGCAGGCCCTGCGCGCCGAGATCGACCTGCGCGAGGCCACCCGCGAGGTCGACAATGCCCGCCCCGCCCTGTCGGAGGAGGAGTTCGCCAACGAGGCCAACCAACTGGCCGAAACCCAGTATGAAGTCGCCTACCTCGTCGGCGACGCCATCGACATCCTCACCCACGAGCCCCAGGGACCGGAGCGGTTCCAGAACGAAATCGCCCTGCTCACCCGCGTCGCCGAAGTCATGGTCGAGGCCCGCGATATCCTCGGCGAACCGCATGCCGGCAGCCGCGCCATCGCTGCCGAAACCGAGGCCATCGAACTGCTGCTGCAGGCCAATCGCAGCGCCGGTGGCGGCGGCGGAGGAGGCGGTGGCTCGCCGGGTGGCGGCGGCACCGCCGAACGATCCACCGCGTCCGCCCTGGCCCGCCTCGGCGAGGGCTCGGAAGCCGACACCGAAGCGCCCGAGCGCTCCGTCGGCCAGGCCACCGGCCGCGCCGGCCGCGAATTCCCCGAGGAATTCCGCAGCGGGCTCGACGCCTACTTCAACGCCCTCGAATCCCCGTCCGGAGGAACCAGCAGCCAGCCATGAAGCCGCCGACCACCACCCCGCCCGCGCGACAGGCCTCACGCCTCCGCCGGCTGCGCCCGCTCGCGCGGCTGCTGCCCGCCGCCGCCATTGCCGGCTGGATTCCGTCTCCGGCAATCGCCGCCGACCAGGGCGCGGCACCCGCCATCGTCGAACTCAGGCTGGAAACCGCCGTCGCTGAAGAAGCGCCGCCGGCCGCCAACCCCGTTGCCGCCATGGCCGCCGAGGCCGCCCGCGAAGCCGCCAGGGTCGGCGCTGCCATCCGCGGCGATGCCGCGCCCGAGCCGCAAGCCGCACCCGCCCCATGGGCTCAACCGCAGGGCTTCGTGCTCGGACTCGGCGGCGCCAATGCCGGCGCCGCGGTCCAGGTCGAGGGCGGCGTCATCGTCGGCGGAGGAGTCGGCGACGTCCAGATCAGGGTCCAGGCGATGCCCGCCGCCGAACTCGAGGTTGCCCGGCGTCAAGCCGATGCCGCCGCCGGCGCCGCTGAGGCCGCCCTCGGCGATGAAAAACCGGCCCCGCGAAACGTCCGCGAGGATCACCCCGAGGCCTTCAACAAGCTCGTCACCCACCGGGTCGAAAGCCTGTCCCAACTCATGATCGCCGCCGCCCGTGATTCGGTCGCCGCTCTGGTCAAGGAACATGACCTCAGCGACGCCGCCGCCGCCGGCCTCGTCGAGACCGCGGAAGAAACCGTCGCCGGCCTCAAGCAGGGACTCACCGAGGACTTCGCGGAATTCCTCGACCAGTTGTTCAACTGGTCGATGTCGCACAACACCGGGGAGGACACCGAGCAACTGCTCGACATGCTGGTCACCGGCATCGAGTCGGGCGACATCGAGGATTACCTCGGCTTCTACCACGCGCCGCTGGACCTGCGGCTCGGCCGCCAGCAGCCGTGGATCGACGCCGTCGCCGCCGCGCTCCCCGACCAGCCCTCCCTCGACGCCTGGCAACAGCAGTTCGACGACCAGGTCGCCGCCGAAGCCGAGGCCATCGGCGAATACCTGGACGAGGCCCAGCAGCAGCTGCGCGGCGCCATGGAAACCGAGCTGCAGGAACAGCTTGAGCGACTGTTCCAAATGGTCGCGTTCGAGGACGACACCAGGGACACCCTGAAGGAAAGCGCCGACGAGATGATCGACGCCGCCTTTGAGGACTGGCGCGAGCGCGTCACCTTCGTCCTCGCGCGCACCGAACAGGATTTCTGGGACTCCTTCGCCGAGGAATTCGGCGTCGGCGTCGATCCGGTCGACTGGGAACAGGCCATCGCCGCCATCCTCACCGAGGAACAACGCCAGGCCTGGGCCCTGGTGCGCGAAGAGCGCGACAAGGAGGAGATGCAGCGCTTCGAGGAACGCATCGAAGCCACCGCCGCCAACTACGAGAATCACTTCCGCAACCGCATGAACGAGAGCATCGACGAGGTGCTGCTGCTCATGGAGCTGGAGGACGAGCGCGCCGAGCGCTTCCGCAAGGCCGCCGACGACGCCGTCAGGGAGGTGATCGAGGAGTGGAAACAGGAGGCCCGCGATTGGGTCGGCAACCTCGACGGCGACGCCCGCCAGCAGGCCCTCCGAAGGGGCAACGTGCCGATCGGCTTCGACGGCGACAAGGTGCAGAAACAACCCTCCTGGACCGGTGCCTTCGAGCAGATCCTCACAGAAGACGAGCTCCAGCGCTGGAACGACATCCGTGAGGCCTTCGACCGCCAGCGCCACACCGCCGCCGCCAGGGTCATCCTCGTCAGCATGGACCAGGGCGTCGGCCTCACCGCCAGCCAGTGGGAACAACTCGCCGAACTGTTCGACAAGGCCGACCTCACCCGCATCGTCCAGCGCTTCACCGCCAACCATTTCCACATGCACCCCAACGAATTCGGCCGCGCCCTGCGCTCGATGCCCGAGGACAAGGTGCGCGAGATCCTCACCGATACCCAATGGCAGCGCTGGGGCGACTACATCGACTTCATCGAGAACCCGCACGGCACCCGCCGCTCGGTCCGCGCCGTGCGCGATGGTGGCGGCCGCGACGATGGCGACTTCTCCGCCGACGCCCGCCGCATGGAACAGACCGTCACCCAGTTCATCCATCAGCGCACCGCCCAGGAGCGCGACCGCGTGCTGATGGAAATCCTCGCCGAGATCGAGTTCGTCAGCCTCACCGCCGACCTGCCGGACCTGACCCTCCAGCGCCTGCAAACGGCCGCCAAGGGCGCCGCCGAGGAAGTCATCGACGAATGGGACGACAATTTCACCCGCACCATCCGCGATCGCCTGCGCACCGTCCAGAACCAGAACTTCGAACGCCAGCTGGCCTCGCTCGGCCACTTCAACTTCAGCAGCCGCGATGTCACCGAAACCCGCGTCTGGAACCGACTGCTGAGCTACCTCGACGCCGAGGGCCACGCCGATACCCGCGCCCTCGCGCTCGCCCAGCGCGAGGCCCTGCACCTCAGCGCCATCGCCGACATCGTCACCATCCACAGCGCCGGCCAGCTCGGCATGGCGCCCTCCCAATGGCCCGACCTCCACGCCGCTGTGCTCGCCTCACTGGCCGAATACGGCCCCGACTTCGAGGCCGCCATGGGCCGCTCCAACGTCGCCTGGTACCTGCGCAATCCGGGCATCATCATGCCGCTCGCCGGCATCCCCGAGGACCAGCTGCGCGCGATCCTCACCGAACGCCAATACCGCCGCTGGCGCGACCAGGTCGGCACCTCCACCACCGGCTTCTGGTCAAGGGTGGAATCCTCCCACCGCCAGCGCACCAGCCAGTCGTCCCGCGACGAGTGACCCGATTCCCGATTCCTGAATCCTGACCCTGAGCCCGGCCCAGCCGCCATGAACTTGAACCGACGTTCCCGTTTCCACACCCCGTCACGCCCGCTCCGCCGCCGCCCGGCCGCGGTCACCGCCGTCATGCTCGGCCTGGCGCTCGGACTGCTGGCGGCCCCCGGCCACGCCCACGCCCAGGCCCGCGCGCCGGAACTGCGCTTCGGCGGCCAGGTCCCGGCCGAGGTCGACGAAATCTACGAGGCCGGCCTCGCCTGGCTGGCCCGCGCCCAGAACGACGAGGGCCGCTGGACCGACGGCCAACAGGGCCCCGGCGTCAACGGCCTCTGCCTGATGGCCTTCCTCGCCTCCGGCGAGGACCCCAATTTCGGCCGCTACGCCCCGGTCATCCGCCGCGCCCTGCGCAGCATCATCCTCGATCAGGACGCCGAAACCGGCTACATCTCCAACAGCATGTATCACCACGGCTTCGCCATGCTCGCCCTGGCCGAGGCCTACGGTGCCGTCGATGAACGCCTGATCTGGCAGGGCGCCGGTGGCGAGGACGGCGAGTCACAAACCCGCAGCCTCGGCGAGGCGCTGGAACTGGCCGTGCGCCTGGCCGTCACCTCGCAGCAGAACAACCGCTTCGGCGCCTGGCGCTACAGCCCCGAAGCCCAGGACGCCGACACCTCGGTCGCCGGCGCCGTCATCATGGGCCTGCTGGCCGCCCGCAACGCCGGCCTCGAAGTGCCCGATGAATCCATCGACACCGGCCTCGAATACATCCGCAGCAACACCTTCCGCGACGGCACCGTCGCCTACTCCGGCGGCATGGGCATGGGCGAATCCATGAACCGCTCCGCCATCGCCGTGCTGGTCGCCGCCGTCGGTCGCCAGACCGACACCTGGGAATACTCCGCCACCCTCGACTACATCTCCAGCCGCCTCGACCACCGCGAGGCCGGACACTACCTCGACTACTTCCGCTACTACATGGCCCAGGCCCTGTTCCAGGGCGACTACGAAGCCTGGCAAACCTGGAACACCTCCACCATCCGCCAGCTGGAAAACGCCCGCAGCGACGACGGCAGCTTCAACGGCAGCTCCTACAGCACCGCCATGTCCCTGCTCGCTCTCGCCCTCAATTACCGGTTCCTGCCGGTCTACGAACGCTGATCACCCACGCTGATCGATGCCCCGACTGTTCATGAGCAACACGCCCAGCCACCTGCTTCCACGGTCCATCCTGCCCGCCGCCCTGCTGGCCTGGCTGTTGGTCTCAACCGCCGCCCTCCACCCGGTCGCGGCCGACCAGCCGCCCGCCCCGGGCGTCGTCATCGACCTCACCGCGGCCCCCGCCGCTCCCGTCCCGGTCCCGGCCGTGCCCGCCGAAGAGGCCGCCGCCGCCGCTGCTGAAGACGCTGACCAGGCCGAAGAAGCCGCCGCAGAAGAAGCTGAACCAGCTGAAGACGCTGAAGCGGAGGCCATGGAGGAAACCGACGACGCCCCGCCCGCCGCCGATCAGCCCCCCGAAGCCCCCGCGCAAGACCGCCGCGCCGCCGCCGAAGCCCGCCAGCAGGCCGAGGAACTGGCGGAAAAAGTCCGCGCCGCCGCCGAGGCGGGAGATCCCGAAGCCATCCGCGGGTTGATCCTCGAAATGCAGGCCCTGCAGCCGGATGGCGGCGGCCGCATCGTGCTCGGCGAAGGCGCCAACGTGGTCATCGAAGGCGGCGGCCGCCTCGAGGTCCGCGGCGGCGCCGTCGAAATCCGCGCCGGCAACCTCCAGCGCGTCGCCCGCAACAACCCCATCGGCGGCACCACCCGCATCAACGTCAACGCCGACGCCGTCGATCCCGACCCCACCACCGGACGCCTCGCTTTCGCCGACGGCCAGGTCATCAGCGGCCAATTGATCGGCTCCGCCGGCGGCGCCCTCGCCTGGCAGTCGCCGCTGTTCGACGAAGTGGCCCTCATCGACCAGCAGGCCCTCACCTCGGTGCGCCTGCCGAAGATCGATCCGCCCGCCACCCCCGAGGACCCCATGGTGGTCACCTTCACCGATGGCGGCCGGCTTTACGGCCGGTTCGTGGCCATGGACGACGACCACGTCACCGTCACCGGCAACCGCACCGGCGACGTCCGGATCCGTCGCGACCAGGTCAGCAGCCTGCAATGGCTGCGCCAGGGCGACCTGCTCTGGTCCGGTCCCCACGGCACCGCCGGCTGGTCCTACCGCGACCCGCCGGTCCCCGCCCGCGCCTGGACCGCCGAAACCGCCGGCCGCCTGCAAACCGTCGGCTGGCGCCAGGACGTCCAGCTCAACCTCGAAATCCCCGCCTTGGTCGAACTCGACCTCCAACTCGAGGCCGCCGACGAACTGCGCTTCGAGGTCAAGCTCGAAGCCGGCGACGCCTCCACCGCCATCGCCACCTGGGGCGACGAACTGGTGCTGCTGCGCGGCGAGGACTTCGTCTCCCTCGGTCGCCACAACCCCGAGGCCGACCTCGCCCTGCGCTGGTTCTGGGACCGGGCGAACGACCGCGGCATGGTCACCGACGCCGCCGGCAACATCCGCGGCCGCTGGCAGGTCGACGCCGAGCGCGCCGGCCAGGTCGAGGAACGCGACGGCGCTGCGCTGCTGTTCCTGCCCCCGCGTGAAGCCAACGGCGACGCCACCGCCGCAGCCCCTGACGATCACCTCGAGGAGGCCACCTTCACCATGGTCAACCGCGGCCCCTCGCTCGACCTCAGCCGCCTCCAGGTCCGCCGCTGGTCAGGGTCGGAACCCGAACGCCGCAGCATCGACCAGGTCGAGGGCCCGCGCCTCGAACTGGCCGGCGATCGCACCATCGTGCTCGGCGATCAAACCCGCCTTCTCGGCGATGACGGCGCCCTCCGGCTCGTCACCGGGGCCAACGGCGACAGCGAGGAAATCCCGGTCGACCGGATCGAGGCCATCTGGCTGGCCGCCGCCGCCGGCGAGGGCACGGAACCGGTCGCCGATGGCGCCCCCGGCGAAGTCGCGGTGCGCTTTGCCGACGGCACCCTGTGGCACGGCACCATGCAGGAACTGGCCGACGACCAACTGGTCCTCGGCACCGCCTACAGCGACCAGCCCATCGTCGCCCGCGCCGCCGACCTGCTGCGGATCGACTTCCTCCACGCCATCGATCCCGGCTGGACCGACGGCAGCCGCTCGGGCGACGACCGGGTGATGATCGAATCCCAGGTGCTCACCGGCCAGTGGCAACCGGCCGCCGACCAGCGCCCGCGCTGGCGGCTGCCAGGTGCCCTCGAAGGCGTGCTGGTCGCCGCCGACCGCGACCACGAGTTCAACCGCTCCATCGCCCTCAACGGCGACCCCGAACTGCCACCCGCCCTGCTGCATCTGGTCGATGGCCAGGTGATCCCCGGCCGCGTCGTGGCCATCGCCCGCGACGGCGCCGCGGTCGAACTCCACAGCGACGTCTGCGAGACCACCGTGTTCCCCGCCGAACGCATCCGCGCCCTGCAATACCCCGGCGAAGGCCTCAAGGCCGCCGGCTTTACCGACACCGGCTGGCAGGTCTCGAGCGGCAAGCTCGGCGAGAACGTCCTGTTTGACGATCGCGCCCACGGTGGTGGCAAGGTCACCCTGCTCGAGAACGGCGGCTGGGCCCACCCGGGCATCCTGTTCGGCAGCGAGTTCAGCTTCACCATGGTCACCACCACCCGCGGCGCCCTGCGCCTGCGCCTGTTCAACGACCCGGACGAAACCGACGGCTCCTCCACCGCCCTCATCATCGCCCAGAACGGCAACCAGGTGCATTGCGGCGTCGAGATCGGCCAGAACAACTTCTCCAGCAGCGGCTACGCCGAGGCGCCCATGAACGAACCCGTCGGCATCCGCCTGTCCTGGGACGACGAGCAGATCCACATCGACATCAACGGCGAACGCACCGCCTCCATCGACCTCGACGACGACGCCGGCTTCGGCCGCTACCTCGGCTTCGAACTGGCCGAGCTGTGGCGCACCGTCAATTCCCAGATCGCCGTCAGCGACTTCGCCCTCACCCCCATGCCCGGCGTCGCCAGCACCCCGGCCATCAACCGCCAGGCCCGCGAACAGGCCCTGCTGCTGCCGCGCTTCCTGCGCGACGACCCGCCGCGCCAGGTCCTGCTCGCCCGCAACGGCGACCTGCTCCGCGGCACCCTCGAGGGCGGCGACGGCGAACACTTCGCCTTCCGCACCGGCATGCGCTCCTACCGCATCCCCGGCGACCGCACCGCCGCCGCCATCTGGCTCACCCCCGCGCCCGACGACCGCCGCAACCGGCACCTCGACACCGAGGCCACCGAGGCCACCGCCGAGGCTGAGCCCGAAGCCGCTGCCGGCGACGACGAGCCGGCGGCACCCGAGGGCCCGCTCTACACCCTGTTGCTGCGCTCCGGCGGCGCCCTCAGTCTCCACGTCGATTCATTCGGTCCCGAGTTCGTCACCGGCCGCGCCGCCGGCCTCGGCGCCTGCCGCATCCCGGTCGATCAAATCGGCACCGTCCAGTCCGGCGACCGCGATCTCGGCGCGATCAACAAGGTGTTTGCCGGCTGGCAACTCGAGCACGCCCCCGACCCCCTGCCCGTCGCCGGCGGCCAGGACGGCCGCACCGCCCCGCTGGTCGGCCAGGAAGCGACCCCGTTCGAACTGCCCCTGCTCGGCGCCGTGGGTGCGGAGGAAGAAGCCACCTTCAATCTCGCCGACCACGCGGGCCGGGTTGTCGTGCTTGACTTCTGGGCCACCTGGTGCGCCATCTGCGTGCGCTCCATCCCCGAGAAAATGGAAGCCTTCGCCGCCTTCGATCCCGACAAGGTCAGCTTCATCGCCGTCAACCAGGCCGAAGCGCCCGACCTCATCCGCCCCTTCATCGCCGCCCGCGGCTGGGACGACCTGGTCGTCGGCCTCGACCGCGACCAATCCATCGGCCGTTCCTTCCAGGCCGCCGGCCTGCCCCACAGCGTCATCATCGGCCCCGACGGCCGCATCGCCTGGGTCTCCACCGGCTTCCGCCGCGGCGGCAGCCGCGCCCTCGTCGACATCGTCGAGCGCCTGCTGGAGTGACGGGGAAGGAAAATGCTGAAA
>SKLO01000663.1 GCA_007123195.1 Verrucomicrobiales bacterium
ATGACCTCGGTGTAGTTGTTGACCTCGAATGAAGTGCTACCGTTGCTGTAGAGGCGGACGTAGCGGCCCTTGACGCCGTCGACCATCATCACGCGGCCGTGGTTGGTCTCTTGTGCATGGCGGGCATGCGGGTGTTGGGGGATCAGTCGGCGGTGGGGTCCGGGTTGGATTCACCGGGTGGGGCGCTGTCCTGGTCGGGGGTTTGATCCGGCGCGTCGGCTTCGGTTTGGGCCGCTGCGGGCTCGCCTTCGGGACCTTCAGTGTCGTTGCCATTGTCCCCGCCGTTGTCGTCCTCGTCAGCAACGACGTTGGCGACGTCCTGGATCTTTTCGCCGTCGCGCAGGTTCATCAATTTGACTCCCTGGGCGGCGCGACCGGTTTGACGCACGTCGACGGCGCGGATGCGCACGCTCTGACCGGTGGTGGTCATGAGCATGAGTTCGTCCGTTTCCTCGACCATCAGCCCGCCGACCACGGCCCCGGTTTTGGCGGTGATGTTCATGGTGACCACGCCCTTGCCGCCGCGTTTGGTGAAGCGGTATTCGTCCGGTGGAGTGCGTTTGCCAAGGCCGTTCTCGGAGACCACCAGCAACTGCGCCTCGCCGCCGCGGATGCAGAGGGCGACCACGTAATCGTTGCCGCGCGGGCGGATGCCGGTGACGCCGCGGGCGGGGCGGCCGGTCGGGCGGATGTCCTGCTCGTTGGTGCGCAGGCAGAGTCCGTTGCGGGTGACCAGCAGGATCTCGTCGTCGCCGGTGGTGAGCACGACGCCGATGAGTTCGTTGCCCTCGTCGATGCGGATGGCGATGATGCCGTCCTTTCGGTGGTTTTTGAAATCCGCCAGGGCGGTTTTCTTGACGGTGCCGTCGCGGGTGCCGAACAGGACGAACTTGTCCTGTTGCTGCCAGGTCACGTCGTCGCCCTCGTCGTCGAGGGTCATCTCGACCCGCAGCACGGCGGCGATTTTCTCCTCGGGCTTGAGGTTGAGCAGGTTCCTGATCGACCGGCCGCGCGAGGTGCGCGGGGCTTCGGGGAGTTGATAGACCCGTTCAACGTAGACCCGCCCGGTGTTGGTGAAAAACATCAGGTAGTCGTGGGCGGCGGCGGAGAACAAGCGTTCGACGAAGTCGGCCTCGTCGTCCTCGTGGGCGGCGGCGCGGGTGACCATGCCCTTGAGGCCCTTGCCGCCGCGCGCCTGGGTGCGGTATTCGGTGGCGGGAGTGCGCTTGATGAAGCCGTGGTGGCTGATGGTGATGATGTTGGAGTCGTTGGCGATGAAGTCGACGACGTTCATCTCGCCGAAGTCCGGCTCGATGTTGGTGCGGCGCGGGGTGGCGTAGCGGTCCTTGATGGCGAGCAGCTCGTTCTTGATGATGTCGAGCACGCGTTGTTCCTTGGCGAGGATGTCGAGCAGGTCCTCAATGGTGGCCAGCACGTCGGCGTATTCGCCGGCGATCTTGTCCCGCTCCATGGCGGTGAGCTGGTAGAGGCGCAGGTCGAGGATGGCCTTGATCTGGCGCTCGCTGAAGACGTAGCGGCCGTCGCGCACGCTGGGCTGGTCGCGGATCATGATCGACAGGGCGCGGGCCTCGTCGAGGGTGAAGCGGCGGGCCTGGAGTTTTTCCTCGGCTTCCTCGCGGTTTTTCGACTCGCGGATGAGGCGGATGAACTCGTCGAGGTTGGCGATGGCCAGCAGGTAGGCCTCGAGGATCTCCGCGCGCTCCTCGGCGCGGCGCAGCTGGTAGCGGGTGCGGCGCACGACCACCTCGCGGCGGTGCTCGATGTAGCAGTTGAGCGCGTCCTGGAGGGACAGCAGCCGCGGCTTGCGGTTGTCGATGGCCAGCATGTTGACGGCGAAGCTGGTCTCGAGCGAGGTGTGCTTGTAGAGGTTGTTGAGCACGACCTGGGCGCGGGCGTCGCGCTTGAGTTCGACGACGACACGGGTGTTCTCGTCCGACTCGTCGCGCACGCCGGTGATTTCCGGCAGGATCTTGTGGTTGGCCAGTTCGGCGATGCGGCTGACGAGGGTGGCGCGGTTGACGGCGAAGGGGATCTCGGTGATGAGGATGATCTCGCGGCCGGAGGGCAGGGTCTCGATTTCGGCGCGGCCGCGGACCTTGACTGAGCCGCGGCCGGTTTCGGCGTAGCTGTGGATGCCGGCGTGACCGAGGATCGAGCAGCCGGTGGGAAAGTCCGGGCCCTGGATATGGGTGAGGATCTCGCCGAGGCCGATGTCGGGGTTGTCAATGGTGGCGCAGATGGCGTCGACGACTTCGCCGAGGTTGTGCGGCGGGATGTTGGTGGCCATGCCGACGGCGATGCCGGTGCCGCCGTTGACCAGCAGGTTGGGGATGGCGGCGGGGAAGACCGAGGGTTCCTTGCGGGTCTCGTCGTAGTTGTCGACGAAGTCCACGGTTTCCTGGTCCATGTCGTCCATGATCAGGGCGCCGAGGTGGGTCAGGCGGGCCTCGGTGTAACGCATGGAGGCGGGCGGGTCGCCCTCGACCGAGCCGAAGTTGCCCTGGCCTTCGATGAGGGTGTCGCGCATGGACCAGTGCTGGGCCATGTTGACCAGGGTGGGGTAGATGGCCTGGTCACCGTGGGGATGGTAGTTGCCCATCGTTTCACCGACGATCTTGGCGCATTTGAGGTGCTTGCGGTTCGGCAGCACGCCGAGGTCGCGCATGGCGAACAGGATGCGTCGCTGGGACGGTTTGAGACCGTCGCGCGCGTCGGGCAGGGCGCGCGAGATGATGACCGACATGGAGTAGTCGAGGAACGACTTGGCCATCTCGTCGGCCACACTGATCGGCAGGATATTGGAATCGTCAGGCATGTAAAATGGAAAGTGGAAAAGTCAGGCTCAGGCTCAGGCTCTTGAGAGCGCGTTGGCGGAGACGAAAAGGTTGCGCACGCGGAAGGCGGCGGGGGATTCCTGGATCAGGATGGCCTTGAGATTGGGTGTTTTGGCGGCGAACCAGGGGCGCTTGAAGACGCGGTCCCGCTGGTCCACCCAGTTCGGGCAGGCATAGCCCTGCTCCTGGCACAGCAGGGCGGCAGAGGAGGCCAGATAGGCATCGGCAAGGCCGTCGTCATCCAGCAGTTCGGCAAGCCTCTCGGGTTCGTCCTCCAGCAGGACGGTGTCCGGGGCGCGGCGGAAACGGTCGAGGAAGTTGCGCAATGCAAATCCGAAATCGTCCGGCTTGCGGACGTTGCACATGCTTTCTTTGAGGCTTCTTTGTCGGTCACTCGGATTCATGATGGATCCCCCAGTTCGGAAACGATCTCTTCGATGAAGAAGCGGATCTTGGGGTGAATCAGGTTTTCCTTGTAGTAGCTGGCGACAAGATCGCACTGCCTGCCAATGGTGTCCTTGGCGAAGATATCCCAGCCATGCACAGCGGACCAGACGTTCTCCCCGATTTCCATCGCTTCACGGTAAATCTCAAGGTCATTGATCGGACTCTTCATGTTTTTCCTGATGACCAATGACGGCTGACCGTTGACCCAACTTTCACACATCCAGGTTCCTGACATTCAACGCGTTGTCCTCGATGAACTGGCGCCGCGGCTCGACGATGTCGCCCATCAGGATGGTGAACATGCGGTCGGCCTCGATCTCGTTCTCGTCATTGAACTTGACCCGCAGCAGACGGCGGTTGGTCGGGTCCATGGTGGTGGTGAACAGTTCCTTGGCGTTCATCTCACCGAGGCCCTTGAAGCGCTTGATCTCAACGCCGCGGCGGCCGATTTCGAGCACGCGCTCAAGGATGGCGGGCACGCTGAACAGCGGATGGACGCGCTCGCGCTCGCCGGCTTCGGGGTTCTCGATGAGTTCGAACACCGGCTTGTCCTCGGAGCGGAAGTGCTGGAGGTGGAGGCCGTGGCGGTCGAGTTCGCCGAGCAGCTTGAAGATCGAGGTGGCCTCGTGGATTTCGAACAGGGTGGCGCGGCGGCTGAGGCGGGCGCCGTTGCCGTTGCCATGGCTGGTGGTGGCGGGGGAGTTGTCGGGGGCGTTGGGATCATCGCCGGCCGGCGGACCGTTGTCGCCGTGGACGGCGGCGCCGAACAGGTGCAGGTCGGGGTTGTCGTTGGCGAAGTCGCGCAGCACCTCGTCGGTGAGGAAGTAGCGGACCGATTCCTCGTTGCCCTCGCGGATCTTGACCATGTGGGCGGGCAGACGGCCGGTGTCCGGGCAGCGGGCCTCGAGGTAGGCTTCGAAGTCGCCGCCGTTGCGGGCGATGATTTCGCTGTAGCGCGAGAGGCGTGAAAGCAGGGTGAGGACTTCCTTGAACTGTTCGGTGGTGAAGAGTTCGTCGCTGCCATGCTGGCGCAGGCCGAGGTCCTCGGCGGCGAGGTCGATCAGGATGCTCCTGAGGGCGTCGTCGTCCTGAACGTATTCCTGGCGTTTGCGGCGCTTGACCTGGTAGAGGGGCGGCTGGGCGATGTAGACGTAGCCGGCACGCACGAGGTCGGCCATCTGGCGGCAGAAGAATGTCAGCAGCAGGGTGCGGATGTGCGAGCCGTCGACGTCGGCGTCGGTCATGATGATGATCTTGTGATAGCGGGCCTTGGAGAGGTCGAACGAGCCCTCGCCGTCGCCGTCGCCGATGCCGGCGCCGATGGCGGTGATCATGGTCTGGATCTCCTTGTTCTGGAGCGCCTTGTCGAGCCTGGCTTTCTCGACGTTGATGAGCTTGCCGCGCAGGGGCAGGATGGCCTGGGTGCGGCGGTCGCGGCCCTGTTTGGCGGAGCCGCCGGCGGAGTCGCCCTCGACAATGTAGAGTTCGGTGTTGACCGGGTTGCGGTCGCTGCAGTCGGCCAGCTTGCCGGGCAGGCCGCCGCCGGCCATGGCGGATTTGCGCACGGTTTCGCGCGCCTTGCGGGCGGCCTCGCGCGCGCGCGCGGCGGTGACGATCTTGTCGACGATCTTGCGCGCGGTCTGGGGGTGCTGCTCGAAGAAGTCGGTCAGGCCTTCGTAGGCGAGCGAGCTGACGACGCCTTCGACCTCGTTGTTGACCAGCTTGACCTTGGTCTGGGCGTTGAAGCGCGGGTTGGGGAGCTTGACCGAGAGCACGCAGACGAGGCCCTCGCGGCAGTCATCGCCGGTGAGGCCGGGGTCCTTGTCCTTGAGCAGCTTGTTGGTCTTGGCGTAGGTGTTGACGGCGCGGGTGAGGGCGGTGCGGAAGCCGGTCAGGTGGGTGCCGCCGTCGGGGTTGGGGATCGAGTTGGCGAAGCAGAGGATCTGGTCGTTGTAGGAGCTGTTGTAGTGCAGCACCAGGTCGAGGAAGATGTCCTCCTCGGGTTTGCCCTCCTCGATGGTGACGAGCCGCTTGCCGCGGACGACGATGGGTTCCTCATGGATGAGTTCCTTGTTGCGGCCCAGCTCGCGGACGAACTCGGCGATGCCCTCGGCGTAGTAGAAGGATTCGCTGCGGACCGGCGAGGGGCGCTCGTCGGTGAGCACGATGGTGATGCCGGGGTTGAGGAAGGCGAGTTCGCGCAGGCGGCGGGCGAGGAATTCGAAATTGAACTCGGTGGTGATGGTGAAGATCACCGGGTCCGGCATGAAGGTGATGCGGGTGCCGGTGCGCTTGGGGTCGTCAAGCTTGCCGACGACCGCGAGCGGCTTGACGGTCTTGCCGCGCTCGAAGGCGATGGTGTGGAGGTGGCCCTCGCGGAAGACGTCGGCGCGGAACCATTCGGACAGGGCATTGACGCACTTGGCGCCGACGCCGTGGAGGCCACCGGAGTATTTGTAGGCGCCCTGGCCGAATTTGCCGCCGGCGTGGAGGTTGGTGAGCACCAGTTCGACCGAGGGCATGCCCCACTTGGGGTGAATTTCGACCGGGATGCCGCGGCCGTTGTCGCCGACGGAGCAGGATCCGTCGGCGTGGATGGTGACCTCGACCTTGTTGCAGTAGCCGGCCAGGTGTTCGTCGATGGAGTTGTCCAGCACCTCGAACACACAATGGTGGAGGCCGCGCTCGTCGGGGTCGCCGATGTACATCCCGGGCCGTTTGCGGACGGCTTCGAGGCCCTCGAGTTTGTCAATCTGGGCGGCGCCGTATTCCTGGGATTGCGCAACACCTGTGGCGGCGGAGAGTTCTTCAGCGGTCGATTTGGTCATAGGCGGCAACGCAATGCAGCTCCGGCGTGGTCGGCACCGTGGACTGGGGACGGGCGGCGGCCATAATGGCCGGGCGCCGGTCCGGACAGTCCGGCGAACTGGGTGTTCAGCGCGGGCGGAACCGAATGACCGGAGAGAAGAAGATGGCACAGGATGCCATTCTGCGCCACATGTTTAAGCAGTGTCAGCCGGCCGGCAAGCCGGTTGACGCCCGGCCGCCGGAGCCCGACCTGCGGGCGGCGGCGTCTGCGGCCACGAGGCTGTGGGCAGCGGATGTTGGGAGATGCTTCAAACCATGGACATGCGAGAATTTGATTGGATTGTCATCGGCGGCGGCAGCGCCGGCTACGCGGCCGCGCGCAGCGGAGTGGAACTGGGCCTGGAGACCGCGGTGGTCGACGCTTCGGAGGAATTGGGCGGGCTGTGCATCCTGCGCGGCTGCATGCCGAGCAAGACCCTGATTGAGTCGGCCAACCGGTTGCGGTCGGCCCGGCGGGCGGCGGAGTTCGGCCTGCGGGTGGGCGACACCCGCGCCGAGGTGCCGGAGATTATTGCCCGCAAGCGGGAGTTGATCGCCGATTTTGCCGGTTACCGCCAGGGTCAGCTGACGGACGGGCGGTTTGAACTGCTGCGCGGGCGGGCCCGGTTTGTCGATCCGCACACGCTGGAAGTGCAGCCGCTGGATGGCTCGGCGCCCTACCAGGTGCGGGGGCGCTGCTTCTGCATCGCCACCGGGTCGGTGATCCACGTGCCGCCGTTTCCCGGGCTGGACGGGGTGCCGTTCTGGAACAGCGATGACGTGCTGCAGGCGGAGCAGGTGCCGGAGCGGGTGGCGGTGTTCGGGGGCGGGGCGATCGCGCTGGAGATGGCGTGCTATTTCGAGGGGTTGGGGCGCGAGGTGACCGTGATTCAGCGCAGCGAGCGGGTGCTGACGGGTCTGGACGCCGATCTGACGAAGGCGTTGACCGGGGCGATGGAGGAGCGCGGCATCAGGGTGTTGTGCGGCCGGCAGCCGCGGCAAGTGAGCCGGCGCGGGGAGTTGGTGCGGATCGAACTAGAGGCCTCCGGCCGGGGCGGGGTGGGAGATGAAGCCGCGGAGGAGTCGCTGGAGGTCGGGGCGGTGTTGGTGGCCACCGGTCGGAAGCCGGCGCTGGACGGGCTCGGCCTTGAGCGGGCGGGGGTGGAACGGGACGGGGGCGGGGGGGTCCGGGTGGACGCGTCGATGGCCAGCAATGTGCCGCATGTGTTCGCTGCCGGGGACGCGTGCAGCGATCTGGCGGTGGTGCATGTGGCGGTGGATCAGGGCGAAACGGCGGCGCGCAATGCGGCCCGCAGGCTGGGCCGCGAGGTTTCGGCGCGCCGCTACGATGACCGGCTCAAGCTGTTTGGAATTTTCACCGATCCCGAGGTGGCGGCGGTGGGACTGGGCGAGGAGGAAGCCCGGCGGCGCGGCCTCCCCGTGCGGGCGGCTGGCTACCCCTTTGCGGATCACGGCAAGTCGATGGTGCGCGGGGAGACCCACGGTTTTGTCAAGATGGTGGCGCACGCCGAGACCGGCGAATTGCTGGGTGCCTCGGTGGTGGGGCCCGAGGCGACCGAATTGATTCACGAGGTGGTGGTGGCGATGCATTTCCGGGCGACGGCCTCCGACTTCATGCGCATCCCGCATTACCATCCGACGCTGGCGGAAATCTGGACTTATCCGGCGGAGGAATTGGCGGGGGCATGAAGGTGGAGGGGTGGTCGGTATAAAATTTGCGTCACCCCGGAGTTAATCCGTTGACAGCCTTTGGCGGCGAGTGGTAACTGGCCGCGTGCTGAAGCAAATCATAGGTCAAAATCCAGGCGGTCAGGGCGCGCCTGCACCCCAGGCGGCTCGCTCAAGCGAAACCCACGCAAACTACCCGACGCAAACTCCGGGACAGCCGGCACCACGAAGTGGCATGAGTAAAAACATTCTTTCCAGCGACGTCGAGATCAAGGGATCTCTGAAGTTTTCCAATGATCTGATCATCGATGGCCGGATTGAGGGAGAAGTCACCTCCGATGGCAGCCTGACTGTGGGGGAGAACGCCCTGATTCAAGGGGAGATCAAAACCAAGTCGGTGACCATTTTCGGCAAGGTCAAGGGCAACATCACCGTGGCCGAGCGTTGTGAACTGAAGTCCAATGCCGTGCTGGAGGGGGATATTGCGGCCGGCACGCTTTCCATTGAGGAAGGTGCCACCTTCATGGGCCAATCCTCGGTTGGTCGCAAGCCGGGCGGCAGCGGTGGCGGCGAGCAGCGCCCGGCCGCTTCGGGCGGAGGTGCAGGCTCGGGCGCCAAGGCGGCCTCGCCAGCTTCGCGCCCTTGACGAGGCGCCTGCAAACGGGTGCCCTCGGACTCGATCGCGTCGGAGTCGAGCTGGCCGCGACGGTTTGAAGCGGAGGTCGGGGATTCGGTTCGGCGGTCGATTCAGGCTTGCGCTCGGCGTGGTGCCAAAGGATACGTAGGCGTCGACACGGCGGGATCATTCTCCGGTGGCCCTGTGGCCGGGCTGCTGCGATGATGCCTCCGTGGCAGGAATTTCCGCGTCATGCAGCGGGTTGGTCGGTCGCAGCGTAGACCGCACTAAGCGGTTTACTTGAACCGGGTCGCGCCTCCGCACCAACGCACCAGATTCAGGTTCGACGGGCGACCCACCTCCCCTGTGCCATGCGTTGGCAGCCACTGACCCGCAGCCATTAATCCCATCAACGACTCCACCCCAGCTTCCCAGCCACCCCCTGAACGCCAGGGACAAGTGGAAATCACGTGTCCCCAGTGCGGCGGTCGCCAGTGGGAGAGTGCGCACGCGCTTTCCACCAATTGTCGGCAGTGCGGCTGCTATATCCGCTTCAAGCGGCCGCCGCTGTGGCAACGCCTGCGCCGGGGCGCGACCACGGCTCCCGAGTCTCCCCCGCCCAGCGAGGGGCCGCGATTTCGCCATACGGTAGTGGCGATCAAGGCGAATCCGGACCAGTCAGCCCCGGGAACCG
>SKLO01000100.1 GCA_007123195.1 Verrucomicrobiales bacterium
CGAATTGCGCCAATTCAACCTACAGGGCTGCCGCCATGCGCTGCACAGGGTCAGGCCAACGGCTGCCGCCCACTCAGCACACCGACACTCCGCCTCACCCCGGCCTCGCGAGCGCAACCACCGTAGGTTGAATTGCAGCCATTCGACCGGGGGGCGCGTCGCTCGTTCCCTGCGCCTGCTTCCTTCACGGCTCCTTCCGCCCCCGGCGAATGAAACCTCCACGTGGTCCCGGCGCCGGCCCGCGCGCATCACCCACAGCAGGTCGAATTGCGCCAATTCAACCTACGGGGCTGCCGCCAACCGCAGCACAGGGTCTCAGGCCAACGACTCCCGCCCCGCCACCTCAGCGAGCCTGCGGACCGGGCTCCCGGTCGTCTTGGTCCTGCTCCGGCAGGTCGTCCACGCCCAGCGTGGCCAGGTAGTCGGCCTGGCGCTGCTCGATTTCTTCCTGATCCAGTTCCTCCACCAGCGTGGCCAGATACCAGTGGTTGCCCGCCGGATCGACCACGCCCGCGCTGCGCTCGCCGTAGAACATGTCGCGTGGTTCGTGAATGCTGGTGGCCCCGGCCTCGAGGCAGCGGCGGTAAGTGTCATCCACAGACGGCACGTAATGATGGAGCCCCCCCGGCATGGGTTTCCACTCGCCGCAAGCCTGGGCGTATTCGAGCATCGCCCCGCCGATCCGCATCGCCGCGTGCTGGATCTCGCCGCGCTCGTCGCGCAGGCACATCACTTCCTCACCATCAAGGGCCTCCAGCAGGAACGAGCGCAGTTGGTCGGCGCGGTCAATAATGAGATAGGGCTGCAAGGCAGTGAAGCCGCGGGGGATATGGCCGCCGCCGGGGTCGGTTCCGGTCGTGTTGGAATGCGTCATGGTCATCGCTGCCCCCGATCGAACCCGGCCACAAGGCCAAAACACAGCAACTCCGGTGTCCCCTGCCCTGGCCGGGCGCGCCGGCTCGGCGGGCATTGACGATCCCGGCCCCCGGGCCCAACATCCCTTGGGCATCACCATGCCCGCCGAACCGCCCCGATCGGGTTCACATCGGAGCCAGGCCCGGGCCGGCGCCTGACCGCCACCATCCATCACTCACCGCACCCATGGCCGCAGCCAACGAAAACCCTGATCCTGCCCCTGATTCGAACCGCAAGCCCAAGCCCAAGCCCGCGCCGACTGCCCGCACCCGGCCGCCCGGGCGCGCTTCGGCCGGTCTCGCTGCCGGGCTGATGGGCCAGGCCAACGCCGCCGCCAGCCGTCGTCGCCAGCGACCAGGCAAACCGGAGCCGGCCCCGCAGGCGGACGGGGCCGCGCCACAGGAGGCCATCGGCTCACCTCAGGGTGAAATCGATTTCACGGCACCGGCCGAGGGTCGGAGCGGCTACGATCGCTACCAGCAGGAGCGCCAGCAATGGCTGGCGGACGAGAGCGAGCGGCTCGGCCTGCCCCTCGGCAAGCGGGTGGAGGTCGACATCGGCCTCGGCCGCACGGCCACCGGATTGCTGCAATTGGACGAGTCCTCCCTGCTGCTCGACCCCGACAACCGCAAGCCGCGCCTGCGGGTCGGACGGCTTGTGTTTGAAATCCACGAAATCCAGAGCTGCCTCAGGGTGGATGACTGACCGCCTCACCTAACCAAGTTTCAGCTCGAGGGTCCAGCGCTCAAGTTCCTTGAGCACGCAGTCAAAGCCGGGGCTGCCCGGATTGGTCCGCGCCTCCAGCGCGCGCTCCACGTCAAACACCTCGCGCACCCCGGGACCGAACCGGTCGCTCACCAGATCATAGACCTCCTGCGGCAGGCGGTTGAGCGGGGTGCCACTGGACACCGACTCGGCCACCAGCTTGCCCACGAACTCATGTGCCTGGCGGAACGGCACGCCGTTGCGCACCAGCCGGTCGGCCAGATCGGTGGCCAGCAGCATCGGGTCCGCGGCTGCCCTCGTCATCGCCTGCCCCCTGACCTCCATGCCGTCGATCATGTCGGCGAATACCGCCAGCACCAGATCAAGCGTGTCGATCGAGTCAAACAGCGGCTCCTTGTCCTCCTGCAGATCACGGTTGTAGGTCATCGGCAGCCCCTTGATCAACGTCAGCAACGCCACCAGGTTGCCAAGCAGGCGGCCGCTCTTGCCGCGCGTCAACTCGGCCACGTCGGGGTTTTTCTTCTGCGGCATCAGCGAACTGCCGGTGGTGTGCGCGTCGCTGAGCACGACGAACGAGAACTCGCTCGACGACCACAGGATCAAATCCTCGCTGAGGCGCGACAGGTGCATGCCGGTGAGCGCCAGCGCGAACAACAGTTCGGCGATGTAGTCGCGGTCGCTGACGGCGTCCATGCTGTTGCGGGTGACGCCGTCAAATCCCAATTCGGCCGCCACCGCCTCGCGATCCAGGTTGATGGTCGACCCGGCCAGCGCGCCGGAGCCCAACGGACAGACGTTGAGCCGCCCGCGACAGTCCCTCAGCCGCCCGATGTCGCGCGACAACATCTCGACATAGGCGAGCAGGTGATGGGCCAGCAGCACCGGCTGGGCCCGCTGAAGGTGGGTGTAGCCCGGCAGCACCACGCGCGCATGGCGACGCCCCTGCCGGACCAGCGAGCGCTGCAGGCCCTCGATGCCGGGAATCAACTGCAGGTCGATCACGTCGCGGCAGTAAAGCCGGGTGTCGGTCGCCACCTGATCGTTGCGGGAACGGGCCGCATGCAGCTTGGCACCGGCATCGCCGATGCGCCGCGTCAGTTCGGCCTCGATGTTCATGTGCACGTCCTCGAGGTCGGTGCGGAACTCGAAGTCGCCGGCGGCAATGTCGGCCTCGATGGCCTTCAACCCCTGCTCGATCTGCTCCAGCTCCCCGGCCGTGAGCATCCCCGCCCGCTGCTGGGCGCGCGCATGGGCGATCGATCCCCGCACATCCTGACGAAACAATCGATGGTCGAACGAGACCGACTCGCCCAGTCGCTGGACCGCCTCGGCGGTGGATTCTTGAAAGCGTCCCTTCCACATGGCAAATAACAATGAACAAACTCAAACTCGGGGTGATGCCGCGATTCCTGCGGCCGTGTCAGGCTGCACGGACCCCGGTTTCGACGCGGCGCCGGCCGGGGCCGACGGCTTGATGCCGGAGAAGTCGCCGTCCTCGCAACACTGCACAAATCCCTCGGTGTAGCATTTCAGCCGCTCCCACACCTCGCGGATGTCGGCCGACTCCCCCAGCGTGATCACCTGGTCCAGCGCCGCCTGGCTGATCACCGCCAGCAGGTCGGCGAACTGCTGCACGATCTCATGGGTGGCCGGGATCACCTCGTAATCCTGGTCGCGGTAACTCTGCGGATTGCGCACGAAGTAGCCGTCGGCCTGCTGGCACAACCATTGCACCAGGCGCGGGTCGCGGGTCTCGCGGATCAATCGCCCGACCCGCTCGAGCGGGCTGGCGCTGCCACTGCCTTCCGGGTCTTCGGCCCACTTGTAGACCAAAGACAGCGAAAGGCCCAGCGCCGCGGCGATTTCCTTGGGACCGTGGTCGCGGAAAACCTCTCTGAGCAGCTCGTGGGATTCCTTGGGCACCCGCCACTGTGGCGGCACGGGCGCCCGGTGCAACCCCGAAACCGGTGCCGCTCACATGCGCTCGACCACCTCGATGCCGAGCAGATCGAGTCCCTGCCGCAGCACTCTGGCGGTGAGGTCGCACAACAGCAGGCGGCCGGCCCGGGTCGGCCCGTCGGACTTCAGCACCGGACAGGCTTCGAAGAACGAGTGAAACGCGCGCGCCAGCTCGTGCAGATACAGCGCCAGAGCGTTGGGCGTGAACCCGTCCAGCACCTCCGGCACGACCTCGGCAAAGCGCTGCAGCTGCAACGCCAGCACCCGCTCGGCAGGATCCGCCAGGGCCGGCGCCGCGGCCACGGCGGCCGCCAGCTCGGCCCCGGGGTCGTCCAGCTTGCGGAAGATCGACCTCACCCTGACATAGGAATACTGCAGGTAGGGCGCGGTGTTGCCCTGCAGGCTGAGCATGCGGTCCCAGTGGAACACGTAGTCGGTCATGCGATGCTGCGACAGCTCGGCATACTTGACCGCGCCGATGCCGATGATCGAGGCCACTTCGGCCTTCTCCGCCTCGGGCAGCCCGGGGTTCTTGCCATCGATCACCCCACGGGCGCGCTCGACCGCCTCCTCCAGCACCTCGCGCAGACCGACGTTGTCGCCGGAACGGGTCTTCATCAGCTTGCGGTCCTGGCCGAGGATGCTGCCATGGGCCACGTGCACCATCTGCGCCCTGGCACCGCGGCGGCGCGCCACCTCGAACACCTGCTGGAAATGCAGCTGCTGCGGCGCCCCCACCACATACCAGATGTCGTCGGCGCGCCATTCGCTGATCCGGTGATCGATCGTGGCCAAGTCGGTGGTGGCATACAGATAACCGCCGTCCTGCTTGCGGATCAGGCAGGGTTTGTCCGCCAGCTCGGGGACATCGCGGAAAAACACGCACACCGCGCCGTCGCTGACCTCGGCCAACCCGCTGGACAACAGATCCTCCACCAGCGGCTGCAGCCGGTCGTTGTAAAAACTCTCGCCCAGAAAATGATCGAACCCGACCCCGAGCGTGGCGTAAATCTCACGCAACTGGCGCAGTGAAAGATCGACACACCGGCGCCAGATCGCCAGGTTCTCCTCGTCTCCCGCCTGCAGCTTGACCAATTCGTCGCGACAGGCCTGCAACACCGCCTGATCCGACTTGGCGTGCTCGTTGACCTCGCGGTAAATCCGCAGCAACTCGGCAATCGGGTCGGTTTCAAGCCGGGCGGCATCGAGCGACTGCTTCCAGCCCAGCAGGATCATGCCGAACTGGGTGCCCCAGTCGCCGATGTGGTTGTCCGTGATCACCTCATGACCGACGAATCGCGCCACCCGCGCCAGGCAGTCGCCGATGATCGTGCTGCGGATATGGCCCACGTGCATCGGCTTGGCGACGTTCGGCGCGCTGAAGTCGACCACCACCCGCCGCGGCTCGGGCACCGCCGCCACCCCCAGGCGGGGGTCCGCCTGCTGCCCGAGCAGGCGGGCGCCCAGCCATTGGTCGGAGAGGTGGAAGTTGACGAACCCGGGGCCGGCCACCTCCACCCGCGCACAGGCCGGCAACCCCTCGCAGGCGCCGGCAATCACGGTCGCCAGCTCCCGCGGGTTGCGCCGCAGGACCTTGGCCAGCAGCATCGCCGCGTTGGTCTGGTAATCGCCAAAGCGGGGGTCGTTGGCGGCGGTCACCTGCCATTGGAAATCCCCGGGAACCACGCCAAGCGCAGCGCCCGCGGCCTGGCCGAGTTCCGCGGCCAGCTGTTGCTTGATCGACATGCTCATGACTAAATTCTGGATCGGTCGCCACCGCCCGCATCAGGGCCGGCGTTTCGTCGCCCACCACCGGTGCCCGGCGTCAACGCGCCCCTTCACGGACAGCCCCCTCCTCTTCCCCGGTCGTGCCCTTGACCCGCTCCCGCAGCACCCGCAGGATCCCCTCGGCATCCGTGGCCCCGGTCAGTTGACTGCGGATCTCGCCATTGTGAAAGATCTTCGCGATCGCCGCCAGCGTCCGCAGGTGCTCGTGATACTTGTCCCTTGGCACCACAAACAAGACGACGAATTTCACCGGGGCGTTGTCGATCGACTCAAAGTCAATCCCCTTGAGCGAGCGGCCAAACACGGCCAGCACCTCGGGCACGTTGTCGGAGAAGGCGTGCGGGATCGCCACCCCCAGGCCGATGCCGGTGCTGATGCGTTCCTCCCGCTCCCGCAGGGCCGCCAGCACTTCCAGCTTGGTGTCAGCCTCCAGCAACCCAAGCCGATCAATGTGCTCCACCAGCTCCTCAATCGCCGGCCAATGCTCGGTGGCCTCCATCTCCGGAACAATCCGGTCGATGGTCAAGAGTTCGGCTAGATTCATGAATCACGTTTCGAAAACCGGGGCTTTGCATTCTCTCTGGCTGCGGCCCGCCAACTTAGACAAATCGTTTCCCGGCGCAAGCGGCTTTCCTGATGTCGCCGCAAATCACTTGTAATCAATCACTTGCCAACAAGGAAAGCCCCTTCGGCAAGCCGCGCGCCGGTTCCCGCGCCAGGGCCGCTCACAAATCGTCCCCTTCCAGCTCCGACTCCTCGATCAGCCATTCATCGCCGAACCCGTCCATGGTCATTGCCATCCAGGCCGCCAAGGGCACCAATACTTCGCTGAAATACACCCAGCCGCCGGCACCTGAAGCGGGCGCCTGGACCGGGCCGGGCCATCCCGGCGGCCCCTGGCGCCCGGCCGCCACGGTCTGGATCCGCTCGCGCTCCAACCCGCCCACCACCAGCGCCTGCCGCACCAACAACGCGCGGGCCTCGGCCAGTACCCGGGTGTGATCCTCGGACAAGCCGTCGCGACTGAATCCCACCGCCACCAACATGCCCTCCTCAGCCTGCAGCTGGTCAACCATCGAATCCAGCCTCGCCAACTGCTCCTCGGTCAGCTCGGTCTGGCCCATGGCAAACACCACCGGCTCCTGCTCCAACACCCGCCAGGTCACCGGATAGATCCTGCCGTCCACCACCGGCAACGCCCGGCTCGGCAGGCTCAGATCCACCATCGCCGACGGTGACGCACAGGCACCCAACAACGCGGCCAGGCCCGCAGCCAGCACCCGTCCGAACGGGATACAGCGACCAGCTCCGGTCTCCGCTCCGACCGGCTTCGGTGTCCGCCACACCATGCCCGAACGGCCCTTTATCATGGCAGATCCACCTCCTGCTCGGCCATTTCCCCATGCTCCAAATCCAGCGCCTGCCAGGACCACGCCGGCTCGCTGACCCGGCCCCGGCCCCTGACAATCACCCGCTGCCGGCCACTGACCACATCGATCTGGTGAAGCTCGCCATCCCGGACAAACACCAGATGGCGGCTGCTCCCGCTCCAGGCCGGTTCGACCCCGCCCTCCGCCACCATCCGCTCGGTGCCGCGCGCCAGGTCACGCACGACGACTCCCCTACGACCGCCTTCATCGATCACCGAATAAGCCAGCTTCCGCCCATCCGGCGACCACGCCGGGTCCACGCAGGCGGCATAACGGCTGCCCAGCAACTCCACCGCGCCGGACTCAAGCGAGCACAGCGCAATCGACGGCCGGGCCAAGCCTCCCTCTCCCCCATACACCACTGCCAACCGCCGCCCATCCGGAGACCAACTGGGCGAGAACGCGGTGCCCGCTGTCACCCGGCTGGTGGCCCCTCCAGCCAGCGAAGCCACGTGGATCTCAATGTTGCCGGTGAAGCTCATCGCCAGCGCCACCAGCCGGCCGTCCGGCGACACCGCCGCCCCGCTGGTCAAACCGGGCGCATCCACCAAACGAACCCGGTCCTCGGCCTCAAGATCGATCACATACAGGTCCGGAAACCCACCCAGATAGCCTGTGTAGACAAGAATCCGCCCGTCGGCGCTGATCGAGGGTCCGACATTCAGCGACTGGTCCTGGGTCAGCTGCATCTCGTTGTGACCATCGTAGTCGCAGGTGAACAATTCCCGCCGCTGGTTGTGTTCCCGCACGAACACGATCCGGGTCGAGGCAATGCCCCGCCGGCCGGTGAGGGTCTCGGCCACATCGTCCGCCAACCGATGCACGTTGCGCCGGAGATCGGGCCCCTCAAAACGACGGCGCCAAACCATCCGGCCATCCGGTTGCACCAGCCGTCCCTCGACGTTGGGCCCGCTCACCGTACCCTCAATCCGCCACGGTGCCAGACCCACGGCATCCCCTTCCAACCCGTCCGCCTGACCGTTGTCGTCAACCGCCGCCGCACCTCCGCCAGGGGCAAGCAGCCCCGCCCATTCGAGGTCCTCCCGCAGCACCGCCACCACCGCCCGATGCGCACCGCCGCTGAATTCACCCAGCACCAGCGCCGGCTCGTCCGCCGCCGACGCCGCCTGCGGACCCGGCGACAGCACCCCCGTCAGAAAACACGCCAACACCCACCCGATCACTCCCAGCCACCGGACCACCCCACCGATCGCGAAGCCCGGCGCAGGTCCGCCGCCGGTGGCCCGCCCGGTCACCCCCGGCCGCCGGTCCGCACCCCGGCACCAGCACTCCTCCTCAAGGTCGTCCCGTGGGGCTTCCGATGGCTGATGGCGGGCTGACAAACAAGGCACCGCCATCGTTACCACGCCCAGCCGCAAACGCCAACCCGGGATCCGCCCCGGTCGGCCTCAACGACCACCCAACGACAACCGGCTGCGCGTGCGTCCGGTCGTCTCCACCTTGCCGGTGCGGGTGTGGATCCGGATCACCGTGTCGGCCTGGGAGGCCGTCAGCCGGCTTCCGTCCGGATCGTCGAGCTGCGGCCATCCCTCCAGCACCAGCAAGCCCTGCCGGGGATCAAAAGTAGCCCGCTGCGCCCGCCCGTTGACCCTGCCCGCCGAGGCATCGGCATCATCCGCACGCGTGCTGACTCGGACATCCCCATACGCCACCATGCGCTCCGGCCTGGCCCCGTCCTCACCCATGTGCACGTCCAGCCGTTCGCTGGCCAAACTGAAATCCGGCCCCTCCAGGCTGACCCCCCCCTCGAACAGCACCAGCCGGCCGTCGAGATCATAGTTGGTGGCGGCATCCGCCATGATCACGGTGGCATCAGGCTCCGGATCCCGCCGCAACCGCTCCTGGATCGATGCCGGCGCCTCCACCAGAATCTGCGGCGGCCGCGGCGGGGTATGGACCCGCAACCACTCCTCATCCACCGGATTCCGCTGGCGCCGCACCTCCGGGCCTTGCCGACCGGTATCACGTCTCTTCCGCTGCGCCAGCTCCATGCCCACATCGGCAGGTTGCGCAGCCAGTTCCAACGGCATGCCGTCCACCGGCACCGCCCGCACCACTTCCGCCCCCGCGCCTTCCTGCAACGGGCGTGGCGCCCGCCGCCCCCACAGGTTGTCCGGCTGCCTCACGGCGCTGATCTGCGCCACCATTCCCTGCCCCTCGGCCGTCTCGGCCGCATGGGCCTCGGTGGGAACGCTCCAACGCCCCCCCTCCCGCACGTCGCCAAACAACGACCCGAACAGCAGGACCACAGCGGCGGCAGCCCCTGCGGCAAAGCAAATCGGGCGGAGAATGATCCTGAACAC
>SKLO01000252.1 GCA_007123195.1 Verrucomicrobiales bacterium
CGACCTTGCCTCCGACTCGGGATTCAGGTTGTTCCGCATGACCGCCCGTGGGCGACGGGGCGGGTGCCAGAACCAGGCGGAATCCGGTGATGTTGTTCCGCCAGGCGGGGCGCTGGCTTGAGCGGTTCGCGGAGCGAACCGCTCTTGAATCGCCATACCAGGACCCGCCGCGGACGACCCGGGTCTGGCCTGTCTCCGGTCCTGCGGGGTCGATACGGTCCGCGTCGGCATAGGGGCCATGCCAGTCGATGCACCACTCCCTGACGTTGCCGTGCATGTCGTGGAGCCCGAAGGCGTTGGGACGCTTGAGCCCGACCGGTTGTGTTGAGCCCTTGGAGTTTTCGGACCACCAGGCGAAAGCAACGAGGTCCTGCGCGTTGTCACCGAAGTGATACACGCCGGAGCTGCCGGCGCGGCAGGCATATTCCCACTCCGCCTCTGTTGGCAGCCGGTAGGCGGTCCCGGGAAGTCTGGCGTCATCGAGCGCATTCAACCACCCGGCGAAAGCCTGCGCATCGTTCCAACTCACGCAAACCACCGGGTGTTCATCGGTCTGCCCGAAATGAGGCCGGCGCCAGCTTGCATCCCTTGCCTGCTTCACCTCGGCACCCTCGTAAATGAAGGCGCCAGCAAACGCGCGCCCCTCCTCGGCATCTGTCCGGTGGCCCGCAGCCTCAACGAACCGGCGGAACTGGCCGACGGTAACCTCGTGTTTTCCCATCAGGAAACCGCTTACAAGCGTCACCCCATGGGCCGGGCGTTCCTCTGAGAACCACTCCTCGCGCTTGTGGCGATACCAGTCGGGCGCCACCGCCTCGAGTTCGGCGTCCTTGATTCCCATGGTGAAGGTGCCGGCGGGGATGGGCATGAAAATAATGGCCACTCCCCCGCCGAGGTCCACCTCGCGCGGAGCGCGCTCCTCACCGGGGACGTGGCCGGGAAGATTGGCCGCGAGGACCAGCGACAGCAGCCGGGCCGCGCGGGCCCGCACCGGCATCAGGCCGCTCTTGGATGGTCCGGTCATGTCAGGAGGCGCGCCGTTGGCGGCTGGTTGGCGTTGCGTGAACATGTCAGTTTTCAATTCTGGCTCCGCACGCCCGGCAGAAGGAGGCGGCGGGCCCAACAGCCTGGCCGCATTGCGGGCAATACCCGCCCCGCTTCACCGTTTCGGATGAGGTGCCGGCGGGCGCGGGGGCGAACGCAGCGGCGGCCCCGACCGGCGTGAGAACCTCCGCCAGCAGATCCGGCGCGACGGACGGGTCAAGGCCGGCCACGGTCACCGAGTCGCCGGGCGGGCCGGTCTCCACCAGCCAAAGGAATTTTTCGCCCCGCAAAAAGGAGCAGACCTGCATGGCGACTCTGCCGTCCGGATCGGCACCCCAGACCTGCAATCCAAGCGCCCGGGGATGATTGCATGAATCAATGAAAAACCGTCCGGATGGACTGAGTCGGAGCACGCCGCGGTCGGATTTCTGCAATAGCTCCTTCTCGATTAAGGTTTCGATGGCAGCCGCCGACGTTCCTTCATACCAGTCGGCGGGTTCCCCCAACAAAGCGGTGAAAAACGGCAGCAGCCAGCGGGGATCGGCCTGCTCACCGGCTTCGCGGCAGGCGGCATGGATGTCCTCCGGCAACATTTCGCTGCGAAAAGCCGTGTGATGGAGCAGCCCTGCCAATTTGCGTCGCCGGTCCAGGTCGGCGATGGCCATCAGTAGCAGAAAAGCGGGCCGGTCCATTACCATTCCACTTTCCATATGGCCGGGTGGAGAGTCGTCCAGGACAGCTTCCCAAAGGGTTTCGACGAGACTGTGCTCGTCCTGAACCGGCCTGGCGGCGATCTCCGGCGGATTTCCGGCAATCTCGGCGATCAGATATGGCGATTCGCTGTTGCCGGAATCGGGCAGCACCGCACGCGCGGTGAAGATGGTTTGTTCATCGACCAGGGTGACATTGGCCACCAGGCCCGGCGCGGCGAGGGTCTGCAGCATCGGCTGGTATCGGGCTTGCGCTTCCGAAGTCAGATCGTTCCACCATTTCACCATCTCTTCGCCGGGATCGGATTCAGGGTAGCCATAAAGCCGGACCAACTCGTTGCGGGCCAGGCCGAGATGGTCGGCCAGAGGCCAGACCATGTGGGTCGGCAATGTTAATTCCTCCTGCGATAATGTGGGATCCTTCATGGCGATGTTCTCCTATTTTATCGGTCCCAATTTTTGCATCATTTCCACGACCAGCCCGACTTCGGAGGAGACCTGGCTTGGGGTGTAGCCCATTTTCTGAAGCATGGCCTCCACTGTCGATGGAGCGACGCCGTGGGTTTCCGGCAGGCTCATGATTGAAACGGCTTTCTCCAGCTTGGGATCCAGCTTCACGTCGTATCCGCCATTTGGGAAACGCCTGTGAGCCCGGCGCAGAACAGCCGCTCGTCTGCCCACCTGGTTGCGATATTGTTTTGTGGTCTGACGCATGCCCTCGGCCATGAAGGTTTCCGCCCGGCCGGGGTCCACCCCGCGAATCTTGCTGGAAGCCTGATACCAGTGGTCCGCTTTGTAGCCCATCGCCTGACCAACCTGCTGAGGATCGGAAAACATGCGACTGGGACGGTTGATCGCCGTTCGGAGATCACCAGAATATCGTCCGTAAGCTTCTGCATGAAGCCGGTTGGTGACAAGCTGGTCCATGTGTTCGGCGAATTGCGCCGGATTCATGTCAGGCGCGTAAACCGGGCCGCCGGCGGCTTTGTAAAATTCCTCATTGTAAATGCTCTGAGCATCGGCGTAGGACACGTCCACCCAGGCCACCTCACCAGGTTTTACCTTGCGGTAGGTCATCCTGGCCGGATTTTTTGGATCCCCCACCGGGATGACGTCTCCCGTTTTGGCTCGCATCCGGTAGGTGATGTCGCGGTCTGCTCCCACTTTCACGTTTTTGGCCGGATTGGTTGGAGCGTAGACTTCAATGTCTTTGGGGTCGATTCCGTATTTTTTTGCCAGCCGTTCCATGGTGGCCTTGTCGGCCTCGTCATAGATTGTTCCCATCTGCTTGTTCATTCCCCGCTTGAGATGGTCGCCGCGGCGGTTGATCTCCCAGAGCGCCTGTTTGTCGCCCTGCACATCGAGAGCCGCCTTGCGAATCTGTTCCGGATCGCCGCTTTTCATCGCCTTTTCGTAGGCATCCACCTTGCTGCGGCCCTGTTTTTTGGCTTCCCCCCAGGATTGATGCCGTTGCTTCCGGGTCGCAGGGGCGGTCGGAGGCGCCGGCTTGGCGGGCTTCGCCACGCGTCCCGCGCCCGGGCTGACCTTGGGCGGAATGTTCGGCGGCGGCTGGGTCTTGGCGGCAAACGGGCTGCGCCGTTTCTTGGTGAGCGTTTTGACGGTTGTCCTGACTTTTTCAGTCACGTGCCGGGTCAGTTTCGGACAACGGCCGTGGGCCACGCCAGCCACTTTCTTCCCGAGTTGTCCCGCGTATTTGCCGGCATATTTGCCGGCGTATTGAGTTCCATGGCCGAAGACGCGCCCATAAACCTCTCCCCACGCGAGGTCCGAACCGATTTGGACGGCAATATCCCATGTCGAGGCGCCCCGTTCCACAGCTTCTTTCATCGTGTAAACGGAATTTGCGGGCGTGTAGATCAGCTCCGCCTGGCCGACGGTGAGGACGTTGGCCAGCATGCGCACGGCCATGCTTTTGTAGGACCGATTGCCTTCCATGTCCGCGCCCCGCACCACCTCGTGGGCCATGCGCTCCATGCCTTCGCGCATGGTGTTGGCGAAAATCTCCGCCTCGGTATGGGCGGCGCTGGCATCGAGAATGTCGCCCCGGCGCGCCATGCCATAAATTCTCTGCATCCGCGAATACGTCTCGCGGTCCATCTCGCCGGTCTCCTGAAAGGTGCCGATCAGCTCCTCGATCTTGCCGCGGAAATCACCCGGTTCCCCGCGCTGGCGCAGCACGTCCATCTCCTCATTGCCATAGAGCACGCCACGTTCCATGGTGTGGAGGTTGTCGAGCCATTTCATCTTCTCGTCCCATTGGCGGTTGAGTTCGACCAGTTCGGGATTGAGCCGGGCGCTTTCCTCCGCCCAATCGGCGGCGTGTTGCCGCGCGTATCGGTCGGTGGCGGCCGCCTGCTGTTCCCAATCCGTTTCCATCCAAGCCTGGCCGCCTTTCCAGATTCGCCGGCTGCCATCGGGATCAGTGAACCGCTCGCCGTCCTGAAGGGAGCGCAGCGGGTGCAGTTCGCCGTTGCGCATCACATACTCGACGCCATCGCCGAAGGTGTAGCGCTGGCCGTCGTGATAGGTTCGCCCATCGGAAAGCACGTGGGATCCCCCGCCGAAGCCGAGACCGAAGCCGCCGTCGTTCGCCCACGGGGAACGAACTCCGCCGAGGGCGCCGAGGATGGCGGCGAGCACGCCGGGCGCGAGGATGCCGACCAGTGCCTGGGCGAGGGTTTCCGGGCCCGGAAGCGGCCCGATGCCCCCGAGTCCGGGCGATACGGTCGGTAGCCATGCGGTCCATGCCGGAGCGGTGCCCGGGACCCACCCCGGGGTCGCAACCTGGCCCCCAATGGTTCCCCCAGGGAAGCGCAACGCGGCGAAGGCTTGCCGCATTTCCTCGGTCCATCGCTCTATTGATGGACCCGCGACGATGCCGCTGACGAAGATGTAATGACCGGCGGTCTCGAAGAGGAAGCCTTCCTGAAACTGGCCTTGGAACTCGATTTCGGGCATCGGCGGCTGGTCGAACTGGTAGCGCAGCGCGGGAATGCCGTGGAAACTCACCTCACTCACGCGGAAGTTCACGACCCCGGTCTCCGGTGGCACGCCCGCTCCGATGTCCTGCAGCATCCGGGCGAAGGCGGCGGGGGTCTCGGTCGTGACCGTGACCGTCGCCGTTCCCTTGAAGTAGTCGCCTGGCGCGTGCAGCTCCAACACCCCGCCCTCATAGATTTCCGATGTGTGCCGGCTGGTCCAGCCTTCGGGTAGCGTGCCCAGCGAAACCTGCAACCCGCCCTGCTGCTGCGCCCCGGAATGCGGCACCAGCAGCAGCGCGACCGCCGCGGTGGCCGCGAGCAGGGCGCCTTTCGCCGGGGCTGTTCGGTCGGGTTTCATCGGGGTTGACGGGATGTCCCGCTAACAGGTGGAGCGATCAGCGGCGGACGCGCCGTGGCATGAGCATTCCGGCGGTGTCTGGTCAAGTTGGGTTTCATGTGGCGAGCCCCCCCAGCCAGGCCCAGCCGAACAGCACCACACCACCGCAAAGGGTGGCCACCGCCACGGCGACCCACGGTTTGTCGGCAATCATTTCCTTGATGGTTCCGGTCATCGGTCCCAAGGCCCAGAGCACACCGGTCACGCCGAAGGCGACCGCGGTGTTCCAGCCGAGCAGCAGGTTGGCGCCCAAGCCCAGCACGCCGTAGATCAGCGCCGCGCTGTAACCCAGGCAGAACGCGCGCACGGCCCAGCCGAGCCCGCGGGCCGGCTGATGGAAGGGCCTCGTCAGCAGCCAGGCCGCCGCGCCGAGCAAGGCGATCCCGAGGGTGCCGTAGAGCAGGCCGGTGAACGCAAAAACGGTGATGTGGTTGTTGTCGGTATGGCCCGCCCGGCCGAGATCAAGGCCGGTTTGCAGGAAAAACAACAGAAACGCCAGCCCCGAGACCGTCAGCGCCAGCGGCCAGGGGAACCGTTCCAGGCTTGTCTTGAGCACGGCGCCCGGATTGATGATCATCGAGAACCCCTGCAGCAGCCGCGAGCCCGGCGTGCGGGCCGGACCCCGGCCGCCGGGGACCCGTGGTGATGTTGTCAGGGCCGGCCGCGGCGGGAGCGGGGCGGCCGGGGCCTTTTCAGGCAGGACAGGCACGGCAGGCACGGCGCCGACCGCCCCGCCGCAGGAGCCGCAGAAATTCGCCCCCACCCGCAGGCTCCCGCCACAATGCGGGCATCTCCCTATGCTTGTAGCGCTCGCCGTTTGCATCAGAATTCGCCCTCCTCGATGCCCGTGATTTTCCAGCCGTCCGGTTTCCGTTCCAGCGTGTAGGTGCGATCGGCCCCCGCATCCTGCGGCCCGACCAGCACCTCGGCCGTCCGTCCGTCATTGGCGATCTCCACGAAAACATAGGCCAAGGTCTGCCCCTCGACGGTGATGGTGTTGTCGATCCGGTGGTCGGTGATATGGGGCGACCCGGCGCGAAGATTCCCGCTGCGGCTGCGGAACGCCTCGTCCATGAAGCTGCGATACACGACCTCCACCGGTGGCAGCGGCGCGGGGACGGGGGCGTCGGGTGCCTGCATCACCGGGTCCGGCTGGTAACGCGCTGCCAGAAAACGCCCCAGCGGGACATATTCGTCCTCCGCCACATTCAGAAAAAAGATCCGCGAGCGGTCTTGGCTGACACGGAAAATGCCGACCAGCGGACTGATGTCGGGATCGAAGCCGGAATCCGGTGCGCGGTTTTCCCGGACCTCGACCGTGGTGGCACCGGGCAGTTCCTCGTCGGGCCGCGAGAACAACATCAGGGTCACTCCGGCCGGCATGCTTTCGGCCAGTTCCACAAACCATGGCTGGGATGCAAACCAATCCTCAATCGGCATGTCGACCGCATCGGGCGCATCGGGCGGGGCTTCCGCGCTCACCAGTGGCAGCGGTTCCTCCGCCACGGGCGGTGCCGTCGCGGTCTCTGTGGGCGCGGCCGGGTCCGTAAGCTTCGCGGTCTCCGCCGCGCCATCAGGCTCAGGACCGGAACGCGACGGTGCCCAGAGCCAGAAGGCCACCCCGCCGACCGCCAGCAGCGTCATAAACATGATCGTGAGCATTGCCGCCGGCCAATGGATCGGGCGGTCCGGCCGGGAGACCGCCACCGGATCCGCAGGGACCGGGGCAGGCGCATTACCGGGGGGGCCAGCAGCCACGGTGGCGACCGCGCTGCCGCAGGTCTCGCAGAAGCGACTATCGGCAGCGAGGGCAGCACCGCATTGTTCGCAAAATTTCGGGGTGTTGTTCATGGACGCGTGACGGTCTCCGAACCGGGGTTGGATTGCAGGGCGGCCGGCGGCTGGATCCAGCGCACCATTTCAAAGGCGCCTCCCTTGGGCAGCATCACCGCCAGGGCCTGGCGGATTTCGCCGGTGCGGGGATGCATCGACATCACTTCCACCACCAAGCCGTTTTCAGCACTTCGACCGATCCACCGCGATACCCAGAAATCCATCGGGTCCGGAGCCTCGGTCCAGGTGAAGGAGGCACCTGGTGCACCCGCTCCGGCCAGGGCGCGGACAAAGACGGGTTCAAACGCCTGATTCACCCAGCGGAATACCCGGAACCACGCGGGCGACACGTCGCTTTGCGGCGCCGGCACAATCAGGACCCGGGAGCCGTCGCCGCGAAGGTCGCCCGCCCACTCGGGCAGGCTCACCCCGAAATGCCATTGGCCAAAGGCCAGCGGATCGGCCGGATCCGTCACCGCCGGGCTGGCCCAAAGGATCCTTGTGGCTTGGTCGACGACGCGGACCTGAAAGAAATCCCCGGCTTCGGTTTCGCCCCCGATGCGCTGCCAGATGATCGTTTCCAGCTGCCCGTCGCCGGTCAGATCAGCCAGGATGCTTCCCGGTCCGGAGGCGTCCGCTTGCAGATGGAAGCCGCCCGGCCCATGCCCTGCGAGCGCCAACAGGAGGATGGAAAAAGACCGTGCAAGCCAGTTTGCCCCGGAACTCCGGATTCCGCCGGCCGACCGTTGGCGATGCATGGGTGACAAGCTCCTCCCCCGCCTCTCCGAATGCACAAGAAGAGCCGGATCAGAGCATAGCCTGCTTGTTCCACAGGCGCGAGCAGCTTGGTCAGCGATGGCCATGTGAGGTGTCCTCCTTTACAAGACAGAATACCGCACCCATGGACCGGAAAACCACGCATATCTTGCCAAAAAACGGGCGTAAATTATCGCGCACCCCGGGCAACCCGCGGCGGCCGGCTGAGGGCCTGTTAAACGGATTCACCCATTTGATTCCTGGGAACCGCGCAAAGTCCGCGTCATTGGAATGGACGATCAGGCCGAACTCCGCCGCCACGGCAGCGATGTGAGCATCCGTCGCCAGTTTTCCCGCCGTGCCGATGCTTTCGACATTCCTTCTCACCAGTTCCCAATGCTGCCCGTCTGGTGCCTGCCATCGGACGACAGGCTGCGCCACCCAGCCATCGACGACGCCCACAGCCGCCTCCGCGGTCAACGGCTGTTGAAACACGTTGGGGCTCGTGGACAGACGAATGAAGCCGAGCACCACGGCGTGGATCAGTATCGGGGTCCGGTGGTGTCGCTGCGCTCAACCACCGGCTACCGGATGTGATCCCTCCGGGATCGATGTCCCAAGGCTGCGCTTGATCCTTCGGGCCATCACACGTCCTGGCAAATCACCGGTCGATCCGTCTCCCGCAAGCTGGAGGCTTGCCAGCTGGTAGCCGGTGGTTGAGCGCCAGCGACACCACCGGATAACCATCCCCAAAAAACTGTGCAACCTGAAGGGATGCCATCAAGCGGGCCGAAGCAGTGAGTCGGCAACATTTCAATCTGGATGGTTGATGATTCGCTCCCGTTCGATTCCTGAGAATCCCTTTCCCAGCGCCAGCGCGGCCCGCATGCGCTGCTCGACAGTCATCTCCTCCACGCGTCTGATTTCGGCGCGTAGCGCCGCATCCGCGCTGGCACTTCGGCGGGGCCTGGGGATGGGATGTGCTTGGATTTCGATTTCCTTCATTCGCGACAGTCGACTTCCACAAAATGCGGTTGATGGGTCAAAAAGCAATCCCCGATGGGCTGCGGACTGTGAATCGGTGGTTCCTCCGGCTAAGGGTGCAGGTACTCAAGCAGCCCGGCGGCCTCGACCGTGTCGGAGAGTGGGTAGGCTTCCCCCTGGGGAATCACAGATCCAGCTCCGGGTCCGCCAGCTTGGCGAGATCCGAGGGGCGCTCCAGATCGACGTAGTGGGTCGGCTTGTCGAAGTCGAGCTCCCGGGCGAGCGTCGTCTTGCCGACCTGCCGGGAGCCCAGCAACGCCACCACCGGACTACGCCGGAGGCGCTGCTGCAGCGTGGCGGTGAGAGATCGGCTTTGC